>NZ_JALCZE010000008.1:0-295820 GCF_024586575.1 Chryseobacterium sp. WG23 | reverse complement strand
ATTTTATCGCAGATAAAATCTTTGCGCCTTACAACATGAAGTATTCAAGTCTTTTGCGCCTTAGCGTTTACCAACACATTCTATCCTAAGATCTGTGTCATCTGTAGTTCTATAAAAATTTTATAAAAACATCAATCCATTGAATTTACGAGTACAAAATAGCGATACGCCAAGATTCCTTTTTCAATTTTTGTTAACTGGTTAGGATCTTTCTTACTCAGAGATGGAAGTACCTTTTTATTGACTGCATTCAGCAGCCGGAAAAATGATTTTTTCATATCTTTATCTTTTAAATGAAACATCATTGAATCCATATGAGTTCAAAAATAATGCAAATCTTTTGAAATCCGGATTGTATGGTTTTCAATTACTTAATCAACTACAGAAAGGGATGGATGAAATTTTCAAACAACAGGTCTACGAAGTGGCGAAACTTATTCCCAAGGGCAGGGTTTCTACATACGGAGCTATAGCCAAAGCTGTGGGCTACCCGAATCATTCCCGTCATGTAGGGAAAGCTATGGGAGGATGTCCTGAAGATGTTCCTGCTCACCGTGTGATTTCAAGTTCAGGAGTGCTCTCTGTTCCTGAATTTCAACCAAAGCTGGAAGCGGAAGGTCTTACGATAGAAAATCTTAGGATAAAAAATTTCAAAAAACTGTTTTGGAATCCGATGGAAGAGCTTTAATACATTTATATTTCCAATAATTAGCTTCCGATAGCTTCTTTTACAGCTATAGCAAATGATTTTGCTTTGGTATAAAGATTTTAGTCTACAACCTATATTAAAAAATTCATCCACCGGCATTGCCAATGGATGAATTTTTTTGTAACAGTGAGTGTAACTTATTGAATTATAGAATAAATACGCCTGTTCTAAACAGTTGTTATTTCAGACTTTTCAAGTTATCTTTCAGCCTTTTATTCTCTTCTTTTAATAAGGTGATATAAGATTGTAGGTTCTCAACAATAGTTCCTGGGATATTATCATAATTATTCTGAGTCACGATGGCATTTGCAGATTTGTCATTAAATACCGGATGATCATTATTCACAATAATTTTAGACTCCTCTTCCTCATATATTTCCTCTACAGGAACTTCTAAAAAACGGGCAATTTTGTCCCATTCATCTTTAATGATCTTTACATCACCACTTTCTTTTCTGCTGTAGTTGGATACATCCGTTGCGATAAAATCAGCTACCTGTTGCTGGGTATAGCCTTTTTGCTTTCTTATGATGCGTAATTTTTCTTTTTGCATGACCGACATTTTATACAAAAATGGCAAAAAAGCATAAGCTATACAATAAAAAGTAAAAAAAAATATGTTTTAAAGAATAAGATTAAAGATAAATGAAACTAAACTTAAAAATACAGGTGCTATTTGATTTAATTGTTGAAAATTTTCTTCGTATTAGCCGTTTATTTTGCAATAACTTCCGAGTGATCAAAGATTATTTGGTAAGAGATGAGATTTAAACCTTATAGGTTTCTAAAACCTATAAGGTTTAATACAATAATATATTCATTTAGATACTGTTGATGATTTTTGGATTGTTTTTATTTTTTGTAAAACGCAAAGAATTCTTCATGTATTGTGAAAATTTTAAGACGCAAGAAAATCAAAGATTTTCAGCATGGGACATGATAGAATACTATTAGATTTTCTCGCAGATTCAGCAAATGCTGATTAAAATCTACGTAATCTGCAAAATCAGCGTGAGATAATAAAATATACCGTAAACAATTTTATCGGAGATAAAATCTTTGCGCCTTAAAAGCATGAGTTATATCAAAAAACTTGCGCCTTTGCGTTTTTCCAAACTTTTCATACAAAAAAAGACTGCTTCAAAATGAAACAGTCTCTTGCGTATTATTATTTTTCAAGTTGCTTATAGCTTCTCTGTATGAAATCTGTCAGGTCTTTTCCTTTCAGTAGGTTCTGTGAAAGCTTGGCAAGGTCCAGAGCATATTTGATCAAATTTTGCTTTTCTTCACTACTTTCTGTCTTTAAAATCTGATTGGAAAGTTCACTGTTGGAATTGACAACAAGATTGTACATTTCCGGGAATCCACCCATTCCGAACATTCCGCCTCCGCCAGTAGCCTGCATTTCTTTCATTCTTCTCATAAACTCTGGCTGAGTGATGGTGAACGGAGCATCACTGCTGTCAAGGTCTTCAAGCTGAACCGTAAATTTAGCATCCTGTATTGCTTCTTCTACATTTTTTTTCAAAGATTCCTTTTCAGTTTCATTTAATTTTGAAATAACCGGTTCATCTTTTTTGATCAGGTTATTGATATGATCAGCATCTACTCTTGCGAATGAGATGTTTTCTTTGGAAGTTTCCAGTTTCTGGATAACGTGAGGAATGATAGGAGAGTCTAATAAAAGCACCTCATATCCTTTATCTTTTGCAGATTGGATGTAGCTGTGCTGTTCGTCAGCATTGGTAGCATACAGAACAACTAATTTGTTGTCCTTATCTGTTTGTGACGGCTTGATTTTCTCAACTAATTCATCCCATAAAAAGTATTTTCCGTCTGTGGTAGGATACAACGTAAATTTATCTGCTTTTTCAGAAAACTTCTCTTCAGTGATAATTCCGTATTCGATAACGATTTTAATATCGTTCCATTTTTTCTCATAATCTTCACGATTTTCGTTGATCAGAGAAACCATTTTATCAGCTACTTTTTTAGTGATGTAAGAAGAAATTTTCTTTACAGCACCGTCTGCCTGAAGATAAGAACGGGATACATTCAACGGAATATCCGGAGAGTCGATAACTCCTCTGAGAAGCATCAGGAAATCCGGAACGATACCTTTTACTTCATCTGTTACAAATACCTGATTCTGGTAGAGCTGGATCTTATCCTTGTCGATATTCAGATTGTTGCTCAGTTTTGGGAAGAATAAAACTCCGGTAAGATTGAAAGGGTAATCAACATTAAGGTGAATATTGAACAGAGGTTCATCAAACTGCATTGGGTACAGTTCGTGATAGAACTTCATATAATCCTCGTTGGTTAGCTCGCTTGGAGCGATAGTCCATGCCGGTGTAGGGTTGTTGATGATATTATCTACTTCTTCTGTTTCCGCAACTGCATCTTCAGGGGCGTCTTCCGGTAAAGGCAGGGTATGTGTTTTTGTTCCGAATTTAATAGGAACAGGCATGAATTTATTGTATTTTGATAATAGCTCACGGATTTTTCCTTCTTCTAAAAACTCTAAAGAATCTTCTGCAATGTGAAGGATGATTTCTGTACCTCTGTCTGTTTTATCTGTGGTTTCCTCAAGGGTGAATTCCGGGCTTCCATCGCAGATCCATCTTACAGCGGGTTCATCTTTATATGATTTGGTAAGGATTTCCACTTTTTCAGCTACCATAAATGCAGAGTAGAATCCAAGCCCAAAATGTCCGATAATTCCGGAATCTTTTGCAGAATCTTTATACTTTTCCAAAAACTCTTCAGCTCCGGAAAATGCAACCTGGTTGATGTATTTTTCAACCTCTTCACCCGTCATGCCAATACCCTGATCGATGATGCGTAACGTTTTTTGTTCCTTGTCAATTTTAACCTCAAGTTTTGGGTTTCCATATTCAACCTTAGCCTCTCCGATACTTGTCAAATGCTTTAATTTCAATGTAGCATCAGTAGCATTAGAGATTAACTCTCTTAAAAATATTTCGTGGTCGCTGTAAAGAAACTTTTTAATAAGAGGAAAAATATTTTCAACAGATACATTAATATTTCCTTTAGTCATAATATTTTAGATTTTAATTGTTCAACATACTTCTCAAAAAAAATACCACAGCGAAGAATGTGACAGAATGACATTTTTTTTATGAGAGGTCTATTCATCCCTTTTATTATATTTACCGCCAATTATAATAACAATATGGGAATCTTTAATTTTTTTAAGAAAAAAGAAAACAGACAGGAGGAAGTTTATGCTCCGGTTCAGCACAATGAAACATCAGATAAAAATGTAATGGCAGAAGCTGAAGAAGTGGAAGTAATGGTAGATACATTACCTGAACAACCTTCACAGCCGGTTGAAGAAAAGAAGATCAATAATGAATATGAAAAAATAAAGGTTTACAATGATTATATTGTCTATTCCATTGCGCTTCAGCTAAAGGGTGATTATGCTCCTATTTCTGCATTTCAAAAGGAAAATGGTGAAGTGGAAGGCTTTGCTTATATGGTGAAAGATGCTACCTATATGTTTTCAATGGAAGATGCTATTGGAAGAATGGAAGAAAAGTTTGAGTCCGAACTTAAAGAGGGTAAGATCAGGTCATATATGATTTTATACCATTCTAAGTTTGACGATAATGACAACCACGAAGTGGCAACAAAGGAGGGAGAGTTCAAATCTATCACGCTTTCCTATCATTGTAAAGGTTTTGATAAGGCTAAAACTGCGTTGTCTTATGTTTTTGAAAACCAAAGTATTACTTATAAAGGCTTTTCGGAATTTTCTCAGGAAGAAAATAATGAAATCATGAATCACCAGTTGGTAGAAGGTAAAGAGTACTTCACCAATATAGAAGAAATTAAAATACCGGAATGGGTTAATGAAGCCGGGATCATTATTAAGAAATCAAATGTGCATACGCTTGCAAGCACGTGGGGTGGTGTTTTCGGATTTGAAAATTTTCAGAATCAGGAAGAATTTTCTCAGTATTTGATTCATACCATGTCTTTATTTAGAATGGAAGATCCTGCTTATGACCAGGATAAACTGAAGTACACAGAATTTAAAGATGTAAAATTCAAGCCGGTGCTTTCCGATGATTTTAATACCATGTATCCGGAAGTAAAAACTGATTTTTCCCTGAATTTTGAGACAAAGGAAATTAACGAATGGGAAAATGTGAACAACAATGAAGCGGTGATTGGAGGTTCGGCAAGAGATACCTTTGGACTTTGGTTTTTCGCAACGGATTATGTGAAGAATAGGAACAGATATTTAACACAGACAAATTTAAATGTTAATATCAGTGGGATTATTTTTGTACTGGATCTTCATGAGAACTTTGAGTTACCGGACGGAACGATAACCGGAGAGGATTTTACAGCGTATAAGCCAAGTCAGGACCTGCCTAATTATGGATGTTTTGATTTTATAGGTAAAATTATTGACTTCAGAGAAACGGAAGTACTGGCAGATGGAAGCGCTAAAGGCTATATCCTGAAATTAAAATTGATTACAAATTCTGAAATGGAAGACTTCTTTACCATTGATGCTTTCGTTAGTAAAGGAAATATGAGATTTGAAAGGCTGACAAAAGGAATGCAGGTTGCCGGAGCACTACAGCTGCAGGGTAGGATTGCAGAATAATAATAAGCATACAAAAGAAAAACGGTCTGAAAATTCAGACCGTTTTTTATTTTAATTGAAATAAATTATTTGTTTTTCAATTCTTCCTTGATTTTATTTTCCAATTCCTCAGCAAGATCAGGATTATCTTTTAAAACATCTTTTACAGCATCACGTCCCTGACCTAATTTAGTCTCTTCGTAGCTGAACCAAGAACCGCTTTTCTTTACAATTCCCATGTCTACTGCAGTATCAAGGATTTCTCCTACTTTAGAAACTCCTTCTCCATACATAATGTCAAATTCAGCCTGTTTGAAAGGTGGAGCGACTTTGTTTTTCACAATCTTCACTTTCACACGGCTTCCGATAGCTTCGTCACCCTGCTTAATTGGAGCGCTTGCTTTTCTGATATCCAGTCTTACAGAAGCATAGAATTTAAGAGCATTACCACCGGTAGTTGTTTCAGGGTTTCCGAACATAACACCGATTTTTTCTCTCAACTGGTTAATGAAAATTACCGTACATTTTGTTCTTGAAATAGTAGCCGTAAGTTTTCTTAATGCCTGAGACATTAATCTTGCATGAAGACCCATTTTAGAATCCCCCATTTCCCCTTCAATTTCAGCTTTTGGAGTAAGCGCAGCTACAGAGTCAATAACAACAATGTCAATAGCTCCTGAACGGATAAGATTATCCGCAATTTCTAAAGCCTGCTCACCGTTATCCGGTTGAGAAATAATAAGGTTTTCTAAATCAATTCCTAATTTTGCAGCATATGTTCTGTCGAAAGCATGCTCAGCATCAATAAATGCCGCAATACCACCTGCTTTTTGAGCTTCAGCAATAGCATGAAGAGTCAATGTTGTTTTACCTGAAGATTCAGGCCCATATATTTCAATGATTCTTCCTCTTGGATATCCACCTACGCCTAATGCGATATCTAATCCTAAAGATCCTGAAGGAATAACTTCTATGGTAGTGTCTACGGCAGCATCCCCCAGAGTCATTACAGTTCCTTTTCCGTATGTTTTATCTAATTTGTCAAGCACTAATGCGAGTGCTTTTTTCTTATCTTCAATGTTACTCATCGCTATTAAAATATTTCTCAAAAATACATAATTTAAATATCAAAAACTAATATTATTTATGGGTAAAACCTGTTTTTAAAGTTAAAAAATGATAAATTTTTACTACTGATCTCATTCATAACTAAGCAGATGCAGAATATAGCTTCCGGGAAATTTTAAAATATATTTTTTATCTGCAGAACAGATGTTTTCTAATGAAAATTTGAGTTTTTTGTGATGTTCAGATAATCTTCAAGTACCTTCATCTGATCCTTATTTCCTCTTTGTATTCTTGCCTTCCGGCTTACCAGCCTGTCATAGATTTTATTAAAAAATATTTTGGATTTCGGAAATAATTTTTTATTGGAAACTTCCGGAATTTTTAGTCTTTTACAAACTTCGTCACCCAAAAGAAACCAGGTACAGCAGATGTGGAGATACCTTAAATTTTTTCTTTGGAACTCAAATTTTAAAATAGGGTTTTCTAATGATTCATTCAGTAAAGAATGGGCAAGGAGAACAGAATCTTTATCTGAAGGTGGCTGAACTGAAGTCCATAGAAAGAAATATTCTGTAGCCTGCTTTTTGTTATCCGGAAGAAGCTGCTCCGGAATTCCCAGTAGATATCCTACATATTTCCATAGGTGGAAAATACCTTGTTCTTCTTCCGCAGAAAAAGTATTGCCCAGTTTTTGAAGGCTGTGAAGAAAAACGAGGCTGAACCCAATATAAGTAGCCATCATATCCCAGGAATTGATGGGCTCTCCCCAGTTTTCAGTGTCCCAGTCTTTATAATGTTTTTTTATGGAAAGCCTGGCATAGGAATGAATGAGACGGGTTTTTATTGCAAATTCATAACCTTTTGCATGAGGTTCCAGTGCATTGTAGCGGGTAACATTCACCCAGAAGTCCAGTGTTTCCGAAAGACGCTTTACAGCCCCTTTTTTCAAGGCTTCCGTTACAACCAGCGGCTTATTAAGATAAGCATAATCATATCCTCCAATCAGGCAGTAATCCCGTAGGGAGATCAGAGAATCGAGATTGCTTCTCATACAAAGCTCAGCGCCGCTTTTGAGCAGGTTATAATCAAGCCACTCAGGAATCTTTTGAGTTTGGGCAAATAATTTTTTTACGCTGTCAGGAACATTGTCGGTTTCAGAAACTCCATTGCGGATATAACCTTCAATTTCTCTGGAGGCTTCCTGGTATTTTTTTGTAAAATAAACTTCTTTTACAACCTCATCACCAATTTCGTCTACATGATAGAAAAACTGAGAATATTTCTCAAAGTTTTCAAAGCTTACTTCAGCTCCTGAAAATTCAATAAGCAGCTTTCCGTTGCCTTCTTTCCAAAAGTTTTTAAAGTGAGGAGAGTCTTTAAACCGTGGTTGTATCATTGTTCTTTCCATGTTACATAAAAGTACAAGTTTTACACCGAAATTCCCTGGTGAGATTTATCAGGCTATTATATGAAATGTTATTCCGGGCCTTCAAAAAAATAACACAAACGGGTTATTTTTTTGTCTCCATAAAAATCCAAACTTTGTTGTGAAGCTAAGAGTCATCAAATATCAGTTCTAAAAAGATATTGTTTCAGAATTGAATTGCTCTGCTCTTATTTTCAATGGTAAAAACTTTAACCCTAAAACAAATAATTATGAACACAAAAATTTTACTGCCACTTTTGCTTTGGACAGGAGTGATCTTCGGACAAGTTAAGGATTCATTAAATGCGAAATTTATTAATCCTGAGGTTGATCAGACTAAAATAATTGCATCAAACATTTTGAGAGTTGAGGGCGACCTTGTATCTTCCTGGAGGGGAGTAAGAGGTTGTGGCGATGCACCGACACCGCGTAATAAGATCGAAGCTACAGCCAATGCTTGGATTAAAACGAAAATGTTTGAACACAAGAACTTGAAATGGATCAGATACGGATGGAATGTTCCGGTAATTTCAGTCAGACGCTGGCAGGATCCATTTCCGGATAGAAGAAGGCATTGTTCCGGAAATGCCAGATTCAAAATTTTTATGGAATTTGAAAAACAGTAATCCTAAAAACCAAAAACCTTCCCATCGGGAAGGTTTTATATTACTTAATGCTCATTATTACTTATTATAAAGAAGCAGCGTGTACAAGCATATCTACTAACTTGTTAGAATAGCCCATTTCGTTGTCATACCAAGAAACAAGTTTTACGAAGTTTGGAGAAAGCATGATACCAGCGTCTTTATCGAAGATAGAAGTTCTCTTATCTCCTACGAAGTCCTGAGAAACTACTGCATCTTCAGTATATCCTAAGATCCCTTTCAATTCACCTTCAGAAGCTTCTTTGATCGCAGCACAGATCTCATCGTAAGAAGTAGCTTTTTCTAGTCTTACCGTAAGGTCAACTACAGAAACGTCTACAGTAGGTACTCTGAAAGACATACCTGTTAATTTTCCGTTTAATGAAGGAATTACTTTTCCTACTGCTTTAGCAGCACCTGTAGAAGAAGGGATAATGTTGTTTAGAGCAGCTCTACCACCTCTCCAGTCTTTCATTGAAGGACCGTCAACAGTTTTTTGAGTTGCTGTTGTAGCGTGTACAGTAGTCATTAAACCTTCTACGATTCCGAATTTATCGTGGATTACTTTAGCTAAAGGAGCTAAACAGTTTGTAGTACAAGAAGCGTTTGATAAAATTTTGATATCATCAGTAAGTTCCTTGTGGTTTACCCCCATTACGAACATTGGAGTATCATCTTTAGAAGGAGCAGAAAGAATTACTTTTTTTGCACCTGCATTGATGTGAGCCTGAGCAGAATCTTTAGATAAGAAAAGACCTGTAGATTCTACGATATAGTCAGCTCCAATTTCATTCCACTTTAAGTTGTTAGGATCTTTTTCAGCAGTTACTCTGATTTTTTTTCCGTTTACTACAAGATCATTTCCTTCTACAGAAACTTCACCTGGGAAAACACCATGTACAGAGTCATATTTTAACATGTAAGCCATGTATTCTGCATTGATCAGGTCATTGATTCCTACAACTTCAATGTTGTCTCTTTCAGTCATTGCTCTGAAAACAAGACGTCCAATTCTACCAAAACCGTTGATACCTACTTTAATTGTTGACATAATAGTTTGTTTTTATTAGATTATAAAAATAATTAGATTGCTAAAATTTCTGAAATCAACATCAGATCTTTGTTGATTTCGTTATGTTTTTTAATGGCTTCTTCAATAGGAGTATACACTACATCATTGGAGCGCATTCCTGCCATTACATTGTTTTGTCCTTCCATTAATCCTACTACGGCACCATATCCAAGCCTGCTTGCCAATACTCTGTCTGCACAACTTGGAGATCCTCCTCTTTGCATATGTCCTAAAACCGCCACACGAATGTCATAGTCAGGGAATATTTCCTTTGTTTTTTCTGCCAATCCATAAACATTGGCTAGTTTTTCACCTTCTGCTACCACTACAATACTGGATGCTTTTCCTGTTTTTTCAGCTTTTCTGAATTTCGCAAAAAGATCATCCATGCTGTCTTTTTTCTCAGGAATAAGAATATCTAAAGCACCCGTTGCCAATCCACTGTTTAAAGCAATAAAACCTGCATCACGACCCATCACCTCTACAAAGAAAACCCTGTTGTGAGAAGTGGCCGTGTCACGGATTTTGTCAATAGCTTCCATAGCTGTATTCAGGGCTGTATCATACCCGATGGTATTATCAGTTCCGAAGATATCATTGTCAATAGTTCCCGGTATACCTATTACCCGGATTCCAAATTCTTCATTGAAGATTTTAGCCCCTGTAAAGGTTCCGTCTCCACCAATACATACCAATCCGTCTATTCCAAGCTTGACACAGTTGTCATAAGCTTTCTGACGGCCTTCTTTAGTTCTGAACTCTTGGGATCTGGCAGACTTTAGAATGGTTCCACCCTGGTTGATTATATTTTTTACGGAACGGGCTCCCATTTTCAGGAAATCATCGTTGATAAGGCCGTTGTAGCCTTCTCTCACTCCGTAGCATTCGATATTATAATAATTGGCGGTTCTTACTACCGCTCTTAATGCAGCATTCATACCTGGAGAATCTCCTCCTGAAGTAAGAACTGCAATTTTTTTTACAGCACTCTCTTTCATCTAGTAAAAAATTTCGAACACAAATTTACAAAAACAAGTTCAGATTATGGCAGTAACTTTCTAATAGTTTTGAATATAAATTATTAAAAGCTTCTGAAGTTTGTAGGCTTAAAAATATATCGTGCCGTTTTGGTTTCCGGCGAATCAATATTAAGATCATACCAGGGCGAAGTATTTTTGTTAAAAGGATTAGAAAGCAAATGAACGGACTGGGCTGGAGTAAACCCTTCACCGAGCAAAAATAATCTCTTTCCTTCCTTGTTTTTACACACTCCTGCAATAAATACCACATGGCCCGGACTTCCTGGAGTAATCAGGATGTCTCCGGTTTTTAAATCTGAATTTTTAGTGATTGGTTTCGTCTCCTGATGTAAAGAGATCGTTCCTGCATAGTTGAAGATGAGGTCAAGATAACTTCTGAAATTCTGATAAGAATCATCAAATCCTGCTGTTTTTCTGAAACGTACAGAATTGCCATTGACAAAAGCTCTTGTTCCGTTTTTATAATCATTCCAGCTGAGCAAATCTCCACTTGTAAAATGGAATTTGATGGCATCAGGCTTTTTATCAGCATACAAATATTCTGCTCTCAGCCGTATCACGGCATCGGCACATTGTTGCAGGTCTTTATTTCCTGTATCAATATCAAAAACAGCTTCATGAAGATGTTGCGTAGAAATAGGAGTTCCATCATATTTCAGGATCTGGCTTCCATAAGGCTTCAGTTTAAAATTCTCAATAAAATATCCGAAAGAGCCGGATTCTTCATCCTGCCATTCATAATCCTTAGGAGCTGGGAATCTTTCTTTGGTAGTATTTTTATCTTTATTGATCCGGACGGAGCTTTCAGAAAGGAAATCCTGGGTTTCCTGAGAACCAAGTTTTGAAGATGCTTTATCCCGGGTGCAACTTGCCAGGACACTAATAAGAGTTAGTCCTGAAATAATTTTTTTCATATCATATTTTGATCCAGTTACAAATATGATGATTTTTGTAATAGGTGGGGTTTATAAAATATAAAACTCGTGTACTGAAGAATATTTTAGATCTATGGTAATTGGGAGTATCTGCGGGTAAAAAACTATATTTTCTCTTCTTCAGGAACCAACAGTTTTCCCCAGTCATTAAGCTGCCAGAGAATCTTAACCAGTTTTTCACCAAGCTCCGTGAGGGTATATTCCACTCTGGGAGGTAATTCATTGAAAGACTGCTTTATTAAAATACCGTCTTCCACCATTTCATTGAGCTGTTGATTAAGAACCCTCCGGTCCACCTTGGCAATACCACGAAGAAATTCACTGGGTCGTTTTTTGCCCTCATTGATCTGCCATGCGATAGGAATTTTCCATTTTCCGCTGATGCTGTTCACAGCTACCTCCAGTGGACATATTTTATTTTCTTCAGCTCTTCCCTTTGTTTCCATAAAATTGACTTTTTTATCCCTATGGGTGAAAAATATGCGGTATTGCCTGTTTCTAAAGGCTTTTAGACCTTTGTAAAAATAATAAATTAAAAAGTAATGAATAAGTTGGCAAAGCAGATTGAACAGTTGAATCAGGAATTATTTTCGCAGCTTCCGCAAGAAGTTTTTGAAGTGTTTGGGCGGTCTATTGAAGAGATAAAGACAAAAAATATTGAAGAAAACAGTATTCAGGTTGGAGAGCATATGCCTGAATTTTCTCTTTTTAATGCCTATGGTAAACAAATTTCTTCCCGGGAAATCCTTAAAAAGGGTAAAATGGTGCTAGCTTTTTATAGAGGAAGTTGGTGCCCATACTGTAATTTGGAACTGAAATTTTTGCAGGATCAGCTTTCTTTATTAAAAGATAAAAATACTACTTTAGTTGCTGTTTCTCCACAAAGTACTGATCATTCGCTGGCTATGGCTGAAAAAAATAAATTTGAGTTTGAAGTGCTGACGGATGTGGATAATAATCTCGCTCAAAAGCTGGGGATTATGTTTCAGCTTCAGGATTTTGTACTTCTTTATTATCAGAATTTAGGAATAGAGCTTTCTGAGTTTAATAAAAATGATGAAAATAGTTTACCCGTTCCTGCTGTTTTTGTGGTGAATGAAAATAGAATGGTGATCTATAAGTTTTTAGATGTAAATTACATGAACAGAGTGGATATAGAAGAATTAATAAAAGCATTATGACAGAAAAAAGGAAAGGAGCACGTTCCATCAAAGACATTCCGGAAGGTATTCTGGAGCAGCTGAACAGGGGAGAACTTGAAACAGCTAATCTTACAGAATGGCTGGCCGTAGATCAAAAATTACTGCTGGAAAATCTTCTTCAGCAAAATGGGCGGACAGAATATCTGAAACCTATTGTAGAAAATGTGAATCAGCTGAAAAAAAAGACCGTTAATACAATCAATGAAACGATTGGAATGGGATTGCTGCATCTTACTGATCAAAATCAAGATCAAGCATTTTTACTGATGCTTTCCAGACATCAGGCAGATTTGGTGCGCTGCTGGGCTGCTTATACCGTGGGAAGAAATACAGCTGCAGACCTTAAACAGAAACTGGAAAATATACAGCCTTTTGCTTCTGATTGTCATTTCGGAGTAAGGGAAATCTGTTGGATGACGGTACGTCCGGATATTTCAAAGAATCTTACAGAAAGCCTGTCAATTTTATCAGGCTGGACCTCACATAAAGATGAAAATATCAGACGTTTTGCCAGTGAATCAACGAGACCCAGAGGAGTCTGGTGCGAGCATATTCCGGAATTAAAGCAAAATCCGGGATTAGGATTGGTCATCTTAGAGCCATTACGGTCAGATTCTTCAAAATATGTACAGGATAGTGTAGGAAACTGGCTGAATGATGCCAGTAAATCACAACCGGAATTCGTTACGGAAATCTGTGATGAATGGTTGCGTGAAAGTCCTACGAAAGAAACGCAGTATATCGTCAAAAAAGCCCTGCGAACTATTCATAAATAAAGTTATCCACAAAATGGAATGATGAATTCAGATTGTAGAGATATGTTACAGATTTATAAATAGTTAAAAAATGTATTGTTAATGATGCATTCCGGGTATTATTTCATATTTATATTTTTTTATTGAATCTAAAAGTTATCCACAAAGCTGCAATGTTGATTTTGTTTTATTGTAAATAATTGACGTTTAATATATTGTATGAAAGCCCTGCCACATGAGCCTGAGGATATTTGTGACAGGAAAAAGTTATCCACAATATGAAGTTTTGAATGTTTCCAACAAATAAGTAGAATTATTTTCGGGCGATCTATATTAAGCAAGGCAAATAGAAGTTATCCACAAAATGGAAGTAGGATTAACATTGTGCCGGATATCAAAGCTTAAAAGAGGGCTTTAAAAAAGGCTTAGGTGTTTTTTTAGCCAATAAAAAGTTATCCACAAAGTAAGATACTAAATTATTTTATTGTATAGTATTGGTATTTAACATTTTGTATGATAAATTGAGATTAATTATATTGGTAAATAAAAGTTATCCACAATCTGAGGTCTGAGCAATAATTTCTTCTGCATATTACAAGCCGGTGCATAATCATTTTCAAATTATTTCATTCTCAAATTTTCAAATTGTCTCTTTACCACTTCTCCGTCAAATACTTCCAATATCTTTTCGGCACATGCTGAATATGGAGTTTTAGGTTTTTTCTTTCCACAATATTGGTTTTTATGAAATACCGCTGCCAAAGCGTTTGATAGTTATTTTCCTCATCATGAAATTTCTGTTGATACTGATTGAAATCCGGTTTCTCTTCAGGATAAAAGAAATCACAATTTTCAAGATCATAAAAGACTCCGTAGTTTCTTCTGAGATCATAGATCATCCATTTCTGATCCTGATAACGGTCTTTAAAATGTTTTCTGATCAACGGAAGAACATTAAAGTCCGGATCTATTTTGGCGAAAAAAATACCATCTTTCATTTTTTCAAAGCGTACAAAAGCGGTCATTCTATGTCGTTCCCGGTCAACAGACTTACAGATTTTTGAAATTTTTAAAATATCAGGATCTGCAAAATTTTCCAGAATATTTTCTCCCGGATGTTGTATAAATTGTTTAACAGCAGATAAGATCAATATCTCACTTTCAGGATCATCAGATAAAAAAACTTTCAGCAACTGATGAATTCCCTGTTTCCCGATATTTTGTTCTAATTTCTTTAAAACCCTGTCTGATTTCTCTGTCTGCGTAATGACTTCATGAATTTCAGCAAAAATATTTTCCTGAAAAAACTTTTCCCTGCCCGTTATTTGAACATCTTTATAACGGTATTCGAAAACTTCAAATATTGCAGTAAAAAGACCGTCAAA
Organism: Chryseobacterium sp. WG23; assembly: GCF_024586575.1. NCBI lineage: Bacteria > Pseudomonadati > Bacteroidota > Flavobacteriia > Flavobacteriales > Weeksellaceae > Chryseobacterium > Chryseobacterium sp. WG23. Next base: position 280,960 of record NZ_JALCZE010000008.1, on the reverse strand, counting down.
ACTTCCGTCATAGATAAGGGTTGTCATAGTTTAATTTGAAAATTTGAGAATTTGAAAATATAACAATTGTTGTTTTTGTCATTCTATTGTATTTTCAGAACGATAAGGAGCTTTTTTATTTTCTATAACAGATTAATTTCAATTCATTTTCGGTCATATTTAAAATAAACTCAATTGTTGTGAAAATTGATTGTGAAATTTAGATGAGCTTCCTCCTACCAGGAGTTTTCTGAAATTTTTATCCGTTAAATATTTCAAATAAGCATTCCCTGTATTAAAATCAATAAAATATTTTGCCCTATTGACTGCTGCTCCCAATTGTTTCAGATGATCCATACTTAAAATCTGAAAACGCCTTGCACTCACAATCTTCTGTGCAGATTTTACACCAATACCGGGAATTCTTAAAATCATCTGATAATCGGCAGTCTGAATATTAACAGGAAACTGATCTAAGTGTCGTAATGCCCAGCTTAATTTCGGATCCATTTCCAGATCAAGAAAAGGAATAGCAGGATCTAAGATTTCCTCTGCTTTAAAACCGTAAAATCTCATCAGCCAATCGGACTGATAGAGTCTGTTTTCCCGTAACATCGGAACCTCTGTTGCCAGTGAAGGTAATCTTTTATCTTCCAAAACCGGAACGTAACCCGAGTAATATACCCTTTTCAGATTGAAATTTTTATAAAAATGATCGGCAACCTTGATGATTTGCAGGTCGTTTTCATTGGTAGCCCCTACAATCATTTGAGTAGACTGCCCTGCTGGAGCAAACTTGGGAACTTTCTTTAAGATTTTCTTTTCATCCTCATACTGGCTGATCCCTTTCTGGATATACCGCATCGGGCTGATCATATCCTGTCTGTTTTTCTCAGGAGCTAATAATTTTAATCCGCTTTCCGTAGGGATTTCTAGATTAACAGACAGCCGGTCTGCATATAAAGCCGCCTCCTGCATCAGCTCATCACTGGCTCCCGGAATAGATTTTAAATGGATGTAACCATTAAAGTTTTCTTCCAGGCGTAATTTTTTGGCTACTCTTACAAGGCGTTCCATCGTTGTATCTGCATTTTTGAAAATTCCGGAACTCAGAAATAATCCTTCAATATAATTTCTGCGGTAAAAATTAATGGTGAGGTCTACCACTTCTTCCACTGTGAAGGCGGCCCTTTTGATATCATTAGAACTCCTGGAAACACAGTAGGCACAATCATAAATACAGTGATTGGTCAATAAAACCTTAAGTAAAGAAACACATCTTCCGTCTTCTGTATAGGTATGGCAAATCCCACTTACAGAGCTGTCTCCTAAAGCGCCTTTTTTATTCTTTCTTGTGCCTCCGCTGGATGAGCAGGAAACATCATATTTTGCTGCGTCAGCCAGGATTTCAAGTTTTTCTTTAAGGCGGTCAAAATTCATTTTTTTATAAGATTGGTATAATTTGTATCAGATTGATGTTTAAATAATGCTCAAATTTAGTTCCAAAATTGATAAATGTCAATCTTTTTTCATAGAAGTTATCAACAAAAAAAAGCCTCAAAATCATTATATTTACGGCTCATTAAAGTTTATATCATGAATCATAAACCTATCGAAGGTTTTTCCAAGCTACCTAAGCAAGGGAAAATCGACTGGCTCGTAAACGAATATCTTGAAGGAAATCAGGACTACCAACATATATTAAAACAATATTGGAATGATGATGCAGATCTTCAGAAACTTCATGAGGAATTTTCTGAAAATACGATTTCCAATTTTTATATGCCCTACGGAATTGCTCCGAACTTTTTAATTGACGGCAAACTATTGGCACTTCCAATGGCTGTTGAAGAAAGTTCAGTAGTAGCTGCCGCTTCGAAAGCTGCTAAATTCTGGATTGACAAGGGAGGTTTTAAAACAACCATTATCAACACTGAAAAACTGGGCCACACCCATTTTATATTTAATATTGAGCCTCATAAATTATTACATTTCTTTAATTTTAATTTGAAGAAGAAATTATTTGAAGCTACTGAAGACATTACTGCCAATATGAGAAAACGTGGCGGTGGAGTTCTAAACATCAGCCTTATTGACAAAACAGCAGAAATGCCCAATTACTATCAGCTTAAAGCCAGTTTTGATACGGTAGATTCAATGGGAGCGAACTTTATCAACTCATGTCTTGAGCAGTTTGGAAAAACTTTGAGACAGGAGGTGGCAACCAGTGATGACTTTAATCAGGAAGAAAAAAATTCATTGCAGATTGTTATGAATATCCTTTCCAACTTTACTCCTGACTGTGTGGTAAGAGCTGAGGTTTCCTGTAAAATGGAAGATTTGAAAGACGATAGCGGAATTTCTCCTGAAGAATTTGCAGCTAAGTTTAAACAGGCCGTTACCATTGCTGAAATTGAACCTTACCGTGCCACTACTCACAACAAAGGGGTCATGAATGGGGTAGATGCTGTAGTGATTGCAACCGGAAATGATTTCAGAGCAACAGAAGCCTGTGCTCACGCTTATGCGGCAAGAGACGGACAATACCGATCCCTGACTCACTGTACAACAGATAACGGAGTTTTCAGATTCTGGATCGATCTTCCGATTTCTGTAGGAGTAGTAGGAGGGCTAACCAATCTTCATCCTTTGGTGAAATTCTCTTTAGCCTTACTTGGAAAACCTTCTGCACAAGAATTAATGAGTATTTTGGCCGTTTCAGGTCTGGCTCAGAATTTTGGTGCATTGCGTTCTCTGGTAACAACAGGTATTCAGAAAGGGCATATGAAAATGCACTTATTGAATATCTTAAACCAATTGGGAGCTACAGAAGAAGAAAAACATCATTTTGTTACTTATTTTAAAGATAAAACGGTAAGCCACCATGAGGTTATCAATGAGTTTAACAGAATGAGAGAAAACTAATGTTACAGATCATCTTACCCATTGTATTTCTCATCTTCGGAATCTTTTTGAAGAGAACGAATATGGAAGGCTTTAAAAGTTCCAAAAGATTTTCCAATATGTTTATTATACTGGGAATTTCTACATTGGTTGCTAAGTTTATTTTAATATACCTAAAATCAAAATAGTGAAAAAAAGTATCTTATTCTTTCTGTTGATTTCCGGCTTAAGTTTTTCACAGCAAAAAAATCTGAAAATTAATTTTTTACAGCCGAAATCTGAAAACTGTTATTTTCCTGTGGTTTCTTATCCCGATAATCCAACTGTAGAAAATAAGATCAATACTTTTTTACAGGTTGATCAGCTGGAATATGTTCCCGGATCAGGAGGAAATCCTTTTAAGCTTGTTTCCGGCGGAAAGACTTCTTACTCAAACTATGTTCATTTTTATAGTTGGGAAAAAAGGGACACGCCAAAGAATATTTTGTGTCTTGCCATAGATGGAGAAGCTTCCGGAGCCTATCCGGAAAATTTTATGATCTGGAAGAATTTTGATCTGAGAACCGGAAATTTGATCAACATTCAGGATCTTTTCCAGCCAAATGCTGTTAAAACAGTGGAAAGCATTATTCAGAAAAGAATAAGAAAAAATATTAATGACTTTCTCACACAGTTAAAATCAGAGAAAAACCCTTCACAAGAAGTGTTGGATCAGATTGGTATTTACGAAGGTTGCTATACGGATTATACTTTACCTGGAATCAAGTTTTTTTTCACTGAAGAAAAGCTTAAGTTTATCGCCGGAAGATGTGCGAACCACGCGATGAGAGCACTGGATGAACTGGACGATCATGTTATTGAGTTTCCTTATAAAGAACTTGAGAACTATTGGAGTCCTTATGCCAGAAATTTACTCAGCGGATCTGAAAAAGTGGATAAAACCAGTTTCAGTAATAAGCTGTACAAGGGAAAGATAGACGGAAAATATCCGGTTACAGTTCTTATTAAAGACTTTTATGCTGCCAAAGATGCGAACGAAGAAAGTTCCTTTTCAGCGGTATATTGGTATGATAAAAGTAAAAAACTGATTGAGTGGAATGGGAAAATGAAAGGAAATCATATCTCAATTACCGAAAGTGAATATTACAGCCAGGAAACAAATCAATGGATTCTGAAAGCCTCTGTAGAAGCAGACATGAACGGAAAAAAAATTGTAGGAACCTGGCAGGATTATAATACAAAAAAATATTTAACTCTAGAATTAGAAGAATTATAAAATGAAAACAATTACTTTAGTTTTTGGTGCGGTCTACGGAATGATATCTGTGATTCTGGGCGCATTCGGTGCGCATGCCTTAAAGAAAATATTAGCTGTGGAAAGACTGGAAAGTTTCGAAACAGGAGTGAGGTATCAGATGTATGCAGCTTTTTTCCTGCTGATCATTGGATACATTTTAAAATTTGAAACTTCTACTGAAAAATGGACCTCTATTTTAATGATTGCAGGAACACTTTTGTTCTCTGTAAGTATCTATTTCCTGAGTATGCAGGATTATTTAGGGGTTAACCTTAAATTCTTAGGACCTATCACACCGCTTGGAGGTCTGATGATGATCTTAAGCTGGGGAATGCTTATTCTTTATTTTGCTAAAAATAGAATCTAAGAATGAAAATCAATAGAAGAAGACGGCTTATAAGGACATTCAACCTTTTGGATCAGCCGATAAGGTTTAATCCGTTTGTTTTTAGCCGTACTTTTTTCATGTGGGCTTTTACGGGGCTTGTAGGAGGTATTATTGCCGGCGGATATTGGATCGTGCTGGAGCATTTTACAGAGTTTTTAGCTCGTTTTCAGGGATGGATGGTGATTCCTACGATGGCAATTTGTGGTCTTTTGGCAGGGTTGGTCATTCACTTTATTGGTGATCCCGGAGAAATTCATCTGATCGTTAATAACATCAGGTTTAATAAAGGAAAACTGGAACCGAAGAATAATCCTTCGATGATCCTTTCATCACTTTTCTGTGTAGCTTCGGGAGGAAGTTTAGGACCGGAAGCACCCCTGGTGCAGGTAACGGGCTCCACAGGAACATGGTTGGGGAAAATTTTCAGACTGAAAGGTGAAGAATTACGTTCTTTAAGTATTGCAGGGATGGCTTCAGGTTTTACAGCTTTATTTGGAGCACCTCTGGGAGGAAGTCTTTTTTCCCTTGAAATCTTGCATCATAAACATGCTGTGGAATATTATAAAGCGATTATCCCTGCATTGGTAGCCAGCTGCTTCAGTTACCTTATGTTTGCTTTAATTATCCATCTGGGAATTGGGGCAACATGGGATTTGAAGGCTTATCATTATGCGGGAGTATATGATTTTGCCTATGCTACGGCATTTGGAATGGTAGGAACTTTATTTGGCTGGATTTTTATTTTTGTGGTCAAATTTTTCAAGAAAATTTTTGAATACAGAAACTTTCCAATCTATATTAAAACATTGGTAGGTGGAATTATCTTAGGAATTATTGCCTATAATTTTCCTATCACAAGATATTTTGGACATAACGAAATCAATCAGCTGATCGGCGGGAATTTCGGACTGAACTTCCTGATTCTGGTTCTGGTATTTAAAATCCTGGCTATAGCCATTACCGTAACTTCCGGATGGAGAGGTGGTTTTATCATTCCATTGTTTTTTGTAGGAACAACATTAGGATTAATTATTCATAATTTGTTTCCGGCTGTTGATACTACTTTAGCTATCGTAAGCTGTATGGCTGCCATCAATGCCTGTGTGACGAGAACACCCATGAGCACCACCATTATTTTGGGAACACTCACAGGGTTTACTTATTTCGTACCCATATTGTTCGCCAGTCTTACAGGATATTTCCTGGCTCCAAGAATTCCGTTTATCGGGTCACAGTCTGAAAAATTAACGGAAGAATAGAGGAATTTATAGTAACATGTCAAAAATCAAGGTAAGTAATCTTTAATTTTTGAATGAAGAATCTTGAACTTCCATGTCTTTTTAGTAAATTTGTCAACCTTTAAATTTTTAAATAAAATAATAAAAATAATATGAATCTTCACGAGTATCAATCAAAAGAGATTTTATCAAAGTATGGAGTAGCTATCCAACGTGGTTTCGTTGCAAACAACGTAGATGAAGCTGTAGCAGCTGCTGAAAAATTGACTGCTGAAACCGGAGCTCAGGCTTGGGTTGTAAAAGCACAGATTCACGCAGGTGGTCGTGGTAAAGGGGGTGGTGTTAAGTTTTCTCCAAACATGGATAAGCTTAAAGAAAACGCTCAGAATATCATCGGAATGCAGTTGGTAACTCCACAAACTTCTGCTGAAGGTAAAAAAGTACACTCTGTTTTGGTTGCAGAAGATGTTTATTATCCTGGAGAATCTGAAACTAAAGAATTTTATGTTTCTATTCTTTTAGATAGAGCTGAAGGTAAAAATACAATTGTATATTCTACTGAAGGAGGAATGGATATTGAGCACGTTGCAGAAGTAACTCCTCATTTGATCCACAACGAACTTATTGATCCTGCGTTGGGTCTTCAAGGTTTCCAGGCTAGAAAGATTGCTTTCAACTTAGGTCTTGAAGGAAATGCTTTTAAAGAATTTGTGAAATTTATTTCATCTCTTTACAATGCTTACACAGGAATTGATGCTTCTCTTTTCGAAATTAACCCTGTATTAAAAACTTCTGATAACAAAATTATCGCTGTTGATGCTAAAGTAACTTTAGATGGTAACTCATTATTCCGTCACAAAGATCTTGAAGCGTTGAGAGATACAAGAGAAGAAGATCCTATCGATGTAGAAGCTGGTGAAGCCGGTCTTAACTTCGTAAAATTAGATGGTAACGTTGCTTGTATGGTAAACGGAGCTGGTCTTGCAATGGCAACTATGGATATCATCAAATTATCTGGTGGTAACCCTGCTAACTTCCTTGACGTAGGTGGTACTGCTGATGCTCAGAGAGTACAGACTGCTTTTGGAATTATCTTAAGAGATCCAAACGTAAAAGCAATTTTGATCAATATCTTCGGAGGTATCGTAAGATGTGATAGAGTAGCTCAGGGGGTTGTAGATGCTTACAAAGCTATGGGAAGCCTTCCTGTTCCATTGATCGTAAGATTACAGGGAACTAACGCTGTAGAAGCTAAAAAATTAATTGATGAGTCTGGTCTTCCGGTACACTCTGCAATTACTTTAGAAGAAGCTGCAAACAAAGTAAAAGAAGTTTTAGCGTAATCTGAAATTTTTATATAAAATAGAAAACCGTTTCATTTTTGGAACGGTTTTTTTCTATTAAAGCGGCAAAAAATATTAAATTGTAAGCTGTTTTTTAGGGCGTAAAGAACCTGGTACTTTAATAAGTGGTTGTCTAAATTTCTATGGAATGAAGATTTAATTCAATTGGATTATTATCAGATATTTTACTTTCTTTTATTTCAGCATCTAAATCTTTTAGAAAGTTTCGCTTTTCTTCATTGCTTTTAAAATAATATCGCCCTTAACCTTAAAAAGGGCTTTGGTATGATATAAGTAAAACGATAAAGCCCTGAATTAACAAGGCTATTTTGAATACATACTAGAACTTCTATTGTTTTGTAAGTACAATGTCTTTAGGGAAATTAAGATTTATTGGCATATCATTTTGATATTGTTGGTTAGAATTTTCGCAACCTTTTGAAATATGCATAGGCATTAATTTGTAATGCAATTTTATTTGTTCTTTTTGGTTTCCTATAAAATTAATATCTACATTTCCTCTTGAATTACACATGTTTTTAGGTTGGAAAAGTAAATACTTTTGCACAAAATTATTGTACTGTCCAAAAATGCCATAAAATTCAGGACTATTCTGATTAAAATTAGATATATGATCTATTTCGACAGTTCCATTGGCTGCTATTACTTTTCGTTCGCCCATAATTTGGTCAGATTCATAATATGTTCCATCATTTGCAACAGATCTATCTTTAACTTTTTTTAATTGAAGATATAACGTTTTTCCATCCCAAGTTCCTTTCCAAATTCCTATATAAGGATCAAGTTCTCCATCCAAATCTTTATAATATGCTCCATTAGGAATATTAATCTTTGGAGTATTGAGTGGAAATATTTGCTGAGCATTAATTTTATTAATGCAAGATAAAAGAAGTATAAGGATTATTTTTTTCATTTTATTTATTATTTATTATGGACAATCTACTTTATCCAAATTATTGCCGTTGGTTTTTAATTCTTTACTTTTTCCCTCATCACTGAGATCAAAAAGCTTAGCGTCAGTAATATTCATGTTTCTTTTCATAAATTCTAAAAAGCCTTTTTGGAGATTTTCTGTTGAAATATTTGAGTCTCCTATTTTCTTAATATATTCTAAATTTAAAGCATCAATCTGCGTATCTGTATATAAACTTAAATTATCCGCATTAATTCCATCCCCTCTGAGTTGATAAGTTCCACTACTTGTAACCACGGTCAAAAATACATTATCTAAAGGTATATTATTGGCTTTAGCATTAAGAAGAAGCTGAATGAAGTTATTAATATCTCCCGGAGAAAATATAGGAATTAGCCCATCGTAATGAGAGTGCATCACTCCAAAAGTATTATTGAATATTTTAAAATCAAGTTGGCTGGTTCCGGGTGAGTTGCTTAGCTCTTGATATTGCGTTTCTGTTTGCCCAGAGCCAGGAACTGGACTCCCGACTCTAAAGCCACTTTCGGAAGAAGCTCCTGTTTTAGATTTAAGATAATCGGTTTTTGCCTTATAATTAGGATCGTTCTTCTGTTGTTTTATTTTCTTACATGGCTCTTCATTTTTTGGAGGATTATCGGGGTTTTGTGGATTAGTGGGGCCACCCACTCCTCCCGGAATTGGAGTGCCAGGATTAGTCGTCGGATCAATACCTCCACCTGTTCCTCCTCCTCCAGGAACAGTAATAACAATTTCATCTATTTCTCCATGACAGGGTTTACAGCGACCAGGCAAAATACCTCCGTGATCTCTATAAGCTATTTCTTCAATAAATTTACCATCCACAAGCTGTATTTTGTATCTCATAGAACCTTCTAAAGCAATATAAGAAGCCGTTCCTGTCATTTTTTCCATAATTTGATGAGCAGAAAGGCTGTAATCTGATGAATTAAATCCTCTTTCAGATTCAAATTTCCAGAGGTGTCCGGAAACTTTATTATTATCAATTCTAAATGTTAACTCTTCAATGATTTTGCTTCCTTGGTTTTTTATGGGAACAGTAATGAGGATAATATTTTTTCCATCATCATACTTTCTCGCTTTTTCCCATTCAACTTGCTTTCCTACTACCATATCCTTACCTCTCATATATTCACTTTTAATGTAAGAAACAGGATCAGACTGAACATTTACAATCTCTGTTTCTAAACTTTCATGCATGCAGGATTGAATAGAAGTAAACAATAGAATGTTTACAGCCAAAACAGCTATAAAATATTTTTTCTTCATAAACAATTTGTTTTTTTTTAATGGCTGCAAAACTATTATATTTTTTTTGAAATTTAAAATTAATTCTATTGAAAGTGAAATAAAAAGTGTCGAAAAATGGAACTTAATTTTGCTATAAATAAATTTTTTTAGAAATTAAGTGGTTTTAATAATATTTTCAGACCGTATATAAATCTTTATTGCCTTAGCATTTATCCAGTCTATCCAATATTCCAAAAAAAAGACTACTTCAATTGTTGAAGCAGTCTTTTACATTTTTTAAAGAATATTTTTATTTATCCTGATTCTCAGTTACATTAGTTTCTCCATTGGTAATACTGATACTTGTAGGAGTGACCAGCTGGATTTTATCCACATCAAAACGTTCTTTAATACCTAAATAAGCTTTACTTTTTACCTGGGCTAGATTGGCACCTATTTTTATCCAGAATTTTACCTGAAGATTAAATGAACCCTGCTTCAAATCTGTGAAAATTACCTCAGCAGTATCCAGTTTGTCCACATTATCAAGGCTCTTAATAACATCCAGAATGCTTTTCTGTGCCTTACTGATATCTTCATCAGCAGGAATCTCAAAATTCAGGATAATTCTGCGCTGCGGAGATGCTGTAATATTATAGAATGGTGCATTAAAAACGATCTGATTGGGAATGTATGCTTTTTTCCCATCATCAGTAAGGATCTTTGTAGTTAAAAAACCAATTTCCTGTACTGTTCCGGAGTGGGTACCAATGGTAATATAATCTCCCACCTTAAAGGCCTTATCAATTCCAATAAGCATTCCTGAAAAAATACTTGAAACAAGATCTTTCAAAGCGACCCCTGCGATAACCCCTGCCACTCCCAAACTTCCGATAAACTTCCAAAGGAAGCCACTGAAGCCCATAATCTCAAGCGAAATAAAGGTTCCAAGCATCATAATCAGAAATCTGAATATTCCAATCAAAGTAACTAAAGAACTCTCTTTTTTGCTTTTGGGGAAGAACCGATGGAATAATTTTACGGCAATTACACTTAAATACTTACTTGTTATCAGGAAAAAAGTAAATACTAAAATCCCGACAATAAGTTTGGGAGTAAGTTCGGCAAACGTTATATACCAGTTTTCCAGTACTTTATATACCAATTCTATATAGCTGAGCCCTGTTTTCTGCATGAATTTTTTTAATAAAGATATAAATTTTCAAGAAAAATTTTGTTAGTTCCAAAAAGTCTACTAAATTTGTAGACTAACAAACGCGAATAATATGTCAATCAGATTAGGAGATACAGCGCCAAACTTTCAGGCAGTTTCATCTTTAGGAGATATCAACTTCTATGATTATCTTGGAGATTCATGGGGAATTTTATTTTCACATCCGGCAGACTATACTCCGGTTTGCACTACAGAGCTAGGCTACACATCCAGGCTGCAGGCCGAATTTGCTGAAAGAGGAACAAAGGTGATCGCCCTGAGTGTGGATGAAGTAGAAGATCATCAAAACTGGATTAAAGACATTAATGAAATCCAGGATACTCATGTTCAGTTTCCTATTATTGCTGATAAAGACAGAAAGGTGTCGGAGCTGTATGATTTTATTCATCCGAATGCCTCTGCTACAGCTACAGTCCGCTCTCTACTGATCATTGATCCTGCAAAAAAAGTGAGGCTCATTATTACCTATCCCGCATCAACGGGCAGAAATTTTAATGAAATACTGAGAGTGTTGGATTCTTTACAGCTTACAGATAGCCATCAAGTCGCTACACCTGTTAACTGGGAGTATGGTGATGACGTTATTATACCACCTGCAATATCTACAGAAGAAGCCAGGGAAAAATTCCCCAAAGGAGTTACAGTAATAAAACCTTATCTGAGATATACGCCCCAACCCAATATATGATTTATTTGATTTTTTATAGTTTAGTTTTATTTGTACGAAAAGCGCCCTGAAATTATTTCAGGGCGCTTTCAATTTTATGTGTATTTCAGTGATTACTTAACGTCGTTGATGATTTGTTTTCCTTTAGATGTTGGAAGATAAATCTGGAATCCTAGACCAAAAGTAATTTTGTTGGTATAACCTCCACTTCCGAATCCTGCGTTAGCGTCATATTTCACCAATCCTTCTAAACCGATGTTTGGTGTAATGAAATATGAATAACCAGGACCAAATCCGAAGTTAAGTCCGTTAGAAGAAGAACCTCCTTTAGAGATTGATGTTCCTCCTACACCTAAATTACCTTCTAAGAACCATCTTCCGTGGTGTAAAAGATTACTTACTCCCTGCTCTCCCGGATTAAGGTAGTAACGTCCTAATGCTCCTACGTTATACGTGAAAGTAGTGGGTGCATCTTTAGCTCCTTTGAAACCTAAATCTACATAACCCCCAATAGCAATATTGTCTTCAATAAAGTAAGCTCCTTTCGGCTGAATATTGAAATCATAACCACCTCCTTTATTTAAACCGAAGTTGGCGCCTGCAAGGTTACCACCTACCATCCAATTACCTTTTTGAATCTGAGCGTTTGCAGTTGCTGTTAAGCCTGCTACGGCTAATATCCCTGTTAAAATAAGTTTTTTCATAATTTATTATTTTAATAATTAAATGTTTATTATTCACGAATTATAGAAAAAACAATAAATGTGCCAGACTCCTAATTTTAGATAATTTTTCAAAATTATTGTTAACGATATCAATAAGATAGAATTAATTTTTTTAACATAATTAATGAATATTTCGCAATTATATTACGTAAAAAGAATGGCACTAAATTGAATATAATTAATTTTAAAAAAAATATCTATTCTCTTTTTACTAGTTATTTGTTGAGATCATAATAACAAGTATTCAGATTTTAACTTTCTTCTTTAGATGAACAGAAGTATCACGGATATAATTAATCCTGCAATCGTAAATTTTATTCCTCGTTTGAAAGCTTTAGTTTTAGGATTAAACATCCAGAAGCTTGAGATAACAAAGAAGAAAAGAGCAACTCCGAAAAATACGTTTAAAGGGGAGATTGCATCTTTGGATTGGGATTTATGAAGTTTTACCATTTTATCCAGTACAAACGGAAGTTCTTTTTTTGCATATTGAGCTTTACCTGTTGTGCTGTCATAAGTTCCCTGCTTAAAATGAAGAATATTTCCTTCTGTTTTTTCAACTTCCAGACCTTTAATTTTCAATTCTTTTCCAAGTTCCTTCTCTGAAAGATGGGCAGGTACGGTTTTGTCATATTTTTTTTCATTCTTCAAAAAGTCTGTATCCCTATATACAAGCAGAATTCCGCTTACTGCATACACAGCCATAATTCCCGCAAGAAAATATCCAAGGTAACGGTGTGTAACCCTCATGAAACTTCTTGTGTCTTTAATCTTATCCATATTATATAGTTTGTTTTTTAAATTTCAAAAGTGGAAACTGCAAAAATGCAATTTCCACTTGAGTTGAGAAATAAATGTTTACTTATTTCTAAAGTTTGTACGTCAATGTAAAATAATAATTTCTCGGCGTAATTGGGTTTACAGAATAATTCTCGTGAACGTTGTAGTTTACAACATCAAACAAGTTACCCACTTTCCCTTGGATAGAGAACTTATTCCACTCGTAGCCTACAGATAAAGAAACAGTTGTGTAGTCTTTTAAATCAAACATTCTACTCACGTTGTTTCTACTTGCGTTTGTAGATTTTGAATCATTCCATCCAGCGATTCTGTCTCCGATGTAATAAATTCCAGCTCCAATTTTTAAGCCTTTTACATAGTTTGTAAATTTATAGAAAACGGAAGCGTTCGCTGTTGTAGCAGGTGTTCTTACCAGTCTTTGATTTTCAACATATCCCTTTTCAGGAGTATCAATGTAAACGGAATTGTTATAAGAAAAACCTCCGATTATAGATAAGTTTTCTGTAGGATTTCCTGTAATGTCTAATTCTACCCCACGGCTTCTCATATTTCCTGAAAATTCCTTCAGATTAGTATCTGTGGAATTTACTGGTGCTCCGTTGGAACCAGAAGCGAACCAATATGTTTGATAATAATTATTGTACATAATCTGGTAAGCCGTTAAGTTAACTGCTAAAGCATTGTTCCAGAAATTCTTTTTGATACCAATTTCGTATTGGTCAACTGTTGAAGGTTTTATGCTTTGTTTTGATAAAGTAGTTAACTGATTTTGAACATCAGTAACAGGTTGGTTGGTATTTACACTACCAAATTGATCTGAAGTATATCCTGCATTTGAAGCAAACGAATTCGTATAAGTTGCAAACACCGAAAGATTTTCATTCGGTGCATAAACCAAACCTATTTTTGGAGAAAATGCATTGTCAGACGTTGAAGAATTTGCTACTTCAATTTTATCATTTAATGTAAAACGGGTTGTCAGTGTAGGCATATTTTCTATATAAGACCATCTTAGCCCTGCAATTACTTTTAGTTGCTTTGTTAAGCTGATAAAATCTTGTGCATAGATCCCAATTCTTCTTGTATTGATTCTATTTCTTGTATTGAGAGTAGAATTGGGCATATCAATACTTCCCCATGTTGAAGGATCATCTAAATACAGAAGATTTTTAGGAGCTGTAATATTATAAGCATAAGCATCCGCCTGGCTATAATCAGCATCTGAACCAATTAAAACTTTATGGTTGATTTTTCCTGTATTGAATTCACCGTTAATGTTTACTTGTGCAGAAGTATAATTTTGTTCGTTGTAAGTTCTGCCAAAAGGTCTTTTCCAAGATAATCTATTAGGATCTACAGTTGCATCTTTAGTGTCATATATCCACTGTACTCTTTCAGAAGAAAAATAATCTTTAGTATAGTTCTGGTAAGAAGCAGTAGCGTTCAAAGACCATCTTTCGTTAAACTGATGATTAAAGGTTACGTTCGTAGAAGCTTGTTGTACATCTTGATATTGCCAGTCAGTTCCGAAGAAGGTGTTTCTGGAAACTGCATCATTCAATCTATAGCTTTGGTTTTTTTCAGTAATAGATCCAATCCCGAAATCCGGAGTAAAATTATTTTTAAGATAATCTGCCTCAACAATTAATTGAGATTTATCACTTAAATTAAATAAGAACGAAGGATTGAAGTAATATTTCTCTGATTCTACAATATCTCTGAAACTTTCAGCATGCTCATAGGCACCATTTATTCTGAATGCAATATTTTTGGATAAAGGTCCATAGATATCAACTGTTGGTTTATATGAATTCCAGCTTCCACCATTCAGCCCTACACTTCCACCAAAATTGAATTTAGGTTTTTTGGTAATCATATTGATAACACCACCAGCAGCTGTATTACCAAAAAGCATTGCATTAGCTCCTTTTAAAACTTCTACTCTTTCCAGACCACTTACTTCGGGGAAAACGCCACTATTTATTCTTGAACCATTCTTAAAAATATTGTCATTTCCTAAAATGAAACCACGCCCACCAAAGCTGTCCTGAGAATTACCTCTCGAGGAAGTCACATACATTCCATTTACATTTTGAAGAACATCACTCAGCTGTTTTGCCTGCTGTTGCTCAATGATCTCATGAGTTACAATGGCAATGGCCTGCGGATTTTCCATTACCGTCAGGTTAGATTTTGTGGATAATGATCTTGCCTGGTTAGGATTTCCCGTTTTGTGAAGATTAATGTCTTCAATAGTCTGGGTTCTGATAGTATCTGCTTCAGCATTTTTCAGCTGTGCACTCAAAGATACAGCAGTAAACAAAAGCCCTAAAGAAAGTAATTGTTTTTTCATTTTATTTTTATGTAGAACAGTTTTAAATAAGCCGCAAAAGTAAGTATTTGTTTAGAATAGATAAAAATTAATATATGATTTTTATCATATAATTAAATCACTTATCTGTGTTTTATTGTTATTATTCCTGTGGATAGACAATAAGGAGCTTTTTATGAATATATTTGTTATAAAAATAAAATTATGCAATTGGTAAAAGCAGGGCTATGTGCCTTTGGAATGAGTGGAAAAGTGTTTCACGCTCCTTTTTTAAAGGAACATCCTGGATTTTTTATTTCTGCTGTAGTAGAAAGGAGCAAAGAAGAATCCAAAGAAAAATATCCTGAAGCTACTATTTATCGGTCGGTAGAAGAGATGCTTCAAAGTGCAGATATAGGATTGGTGGTAATCAATACCCCGGTTCAGACGCATTATGAGTATGCAAAAATGGCATTGGAAGCAGGTAAAAATATTATTGTTGAAAAACCATTTACCGTCAATGTTGAAGAAGCTGAAGAACTGGTGAAACTGGCTGAAGAAAAAGGTCTTTTTCTAAGTGTATACCAGAACAGAAGATTTGACCGTGATTTTTTGCAGGTACAGAAAATTTTAAAAGATGGAAAGCTGGGGAACGTTAAAGAAGCTGAAATTCGTTTCGACAGATTCCGGACAACACCCAGTGGGAAGCAGCATAAAGAAAATCCTGATCAGATAGGTTCAGGCTCTCTTCATGATCTTGGGGCTCACCTCGTAGACCAGGCTGTGCAGTATTTCGGATATCCTGAAAAGCTTTTTGCTGATGTCTTCTCTATGAAAGGTCCGGATTTTGCGAATGATTATTTTGAGATTCTTTTATTTTACAAAAATGATCTAAGAGTTAGATTAAAATCTTCAGTTTTCAGTAAAGAAGCTCATAATGCCTATAGTATACATGGGGATAAGGGCAGTTTCTTACAGGAAAGAACCGATAATCAGGAAAATGAATTGGTAGCTGGTGCTATTCCGGTGTATGGAAAGGAATGGGTGAAACCATTAAAACAGCCGGACGGAATTTTAAATTTCCTGAATGAAAATTCTGAAACCGAAAGAATTTTAACTTCAAGCGAAGCAGGAAATTATATGAATTACTACCAGGAGATCTATGAACATATTGTATTTGGATATGCTTTACCTTCTCCGGGAAGAGAAGTTATTCAGAATATGAAAATTATAGATGCCTCTCTAAAAAGTACAAAAGAAGAAAAAGTAATCTATTTATAAAAAATGAGTTATGAATTATGAGCTATGATTTGCTTCAGCTCATAACTCATAATTCATAACTCATAACTCATAACTCATAACTCATAATTCAGAACTTATAACTTATCTTTCATTTATTTATAAAGCTTCCTGAAGTTCCAGCCATTTCATTTCGTGGTTTTCCAGTTTTTCAGAAATGGCTTCCAATTCTGCAGAAAGTTTGACCACTTTTTCATAATCTGTCTCATTATTAAGCTGATCTAATATTTTTGCACGCTGTTCTTCCAGCTCTGGCATTTCTTTTTCAATAGTTTCCAATTCCCTTTGTTCCTTAAAGGTGAGCTTTCTTTTTTTAGCATTGGAAGATGGTGTGGTTTCCGGCAGAGGAGTATTTTCTTTCACAGGTTCTGCCTTTACAGCTGTATTTTTTTCTAAAGCATCCTCACGGCTTTTTGCTTCACGGTATTCTGAAAAATTCCCTACAAAATCTTTTATTTTTCCATCTCCTTCGAAAGCCAACACATGATCTATAATCCTGTCCATAAAATACCTGTCGTGGGAAACGATAATTAGAGATCCCTGGAACTGTTGCAGGAAGTTTTCCAGAACGGTTAACGTAGGAAGGTCAAGATCATTCGTTGGTTCATCAAAAATCAAAAAGTTAGGATTTTGATAAAGAATATACATCAGGTGAAGTCTTCTTTTTTCACCTCCTGAAAGTTTTGAAATAGGAGAGTACTGAGCCTGATCATCAAATAAGAATAATCTTAAAAACTGAGATGCCGAAAGACTCCTTCCGTTGGCTAAAGGATAGAACTCTGCAATTTCTTTAATGAAATCAATAACACGCTCATCTTCTTTATAGGTAAGACCTTTCTGGGCAAAATAACCGAAAGAAATAGTTTCTCCCGTTTCAATTTCTCCTTTGTCGGCCTTTTCATAGCCCTGGATAATATTTAGTAAGGTAGATTTACCCGCTCCGTTTTTTCCAATGATTCCAATTTTTTCACCACGCTGAAACTGATAGCTGAAATTTTTTAATAAAACTTTATCTCCAAAACTTTTATCAATATTTTTCAGTTCCAGAACTTTATTTCCGAGGCGTTTCATTTCGAAATCAAGTTCCAGCCCTTGTTTTCTGGTATCGGTTTTAGCTACCTTTTCCGTTTCATAGAATGAATCAATTCTGCTTTTTGACTTCGTTGTTCTTGCTTTAGGCTGTCTTCGCATCCATTCAAGCTCTTTTCGATACAGGTTGTTGGCTTTATCAATGGTTGCACTGAGATTCTCTTCGCGGATCATCTTGTTTTCAAGATAAGTAGCGTAGGAACCGTTATGAAGATAAAGATTCTGATCCTCTATTTCCCAGATAATATCACATACGCTGTCCAGGAAATACCTGTCGTGGGTTACAAGCAGTAAAGTTATTTTAGCTTTATTCAGATAATTTTCAAGCCATTCTACCATGTCTACATCCAGATGGTTGGTAGGCTCATCCATGATCAGTAATGTATGTCTGTGCTCGGCTCTGGTTTCTGTTAATAGCTTTGCCAGTGCAACACGTTTTATCTGCCCTCCGGAAAGAGTACTCATTTTCGCATCCAAATCAGTGATCTTAAGCTGGGAAAGAATTTGTTTCATTTCATTTTCAAGATCCCATGCTTTATGAGCTTCCATATCAGCCAAAGCTTTTTCAATGAATTCATTATCGGTTGAATGAAGGGACTTATGATAATTTTTCAACGCAAGGATAGGAGCTGAATCCAGAGTCATCATAAATTCCTCAATATTTAAATTAGGATCATAATGAATCTCCTGGTCAAAAAGAACAACCTGGATATCCTTACTGATGATTGCAGTACCGCTGTCTGCAATTTCTTTACCCATTAATATTTTCAGAAGGGTAGATTTTCCACTGCCGTTTTTGGCAACAATAGCAATTTTGTCTCCTTCATTGATATGAAAAGAAATGTTTTCGAACAAAACTTTGATACCATAAGATTTGGTAAGATTTTCGGCAGAAACGTAATTCATTGGAAATTAATGGTTTGATTTTGATTTTGAATTGAACCGCAAAAATACGAAAATGTAACCATAAAACTTTCCGGAACTTCTTTTATAAAAATGAATATTTATAATTTTTTAATAGACTGTGTTCATTACCTGAAAAAACTATTCAGTAATTTTGAGAAGAATAATTTTAATAACACAAAATCTGATTTGAAATAATGAAAAAAGTAATTGTCGACATGGATGGGGTAATGGCAGATGTATATCATCAGCTGATACAATTTGAAAAAAGAGACTCAGGAACGGAAATAGAGATCAGTGATTTGACGGGTAAACCTGAAATAGACGCATTCCCCAACGGAAAGAAACACGTTAATGAAGTAGGTTTTTTCAGAACCTTGCCTGTTATGGAGGGCAGTCGTGAAGCCATGGAATATTTAAACAGCAAATATGAACTGTATATTGTTTCAGCCGGAATGGAATTTCCTAACAGTTTAAGAGAGAAATACGACTGGCTCGCAGAGCATTTTCCATTTATTACCTGGGAACAGATTGTTCTTTGTGGAAGTAAAAGAGTCGTTTCGGGAGATGTAATGATTGATGATTATCCCAAGAACCTTGATCATTTCCATGGAGAAAGGTTAATCTTTACACAGCCTCACAATGAGCTGGTTGAAAATGAAAGTTATAAAAGAGTAGGATCCTGGAACGAGATTATGAATATGCTGTAAAGTGGCAAACAACTTAATCTATAGTCAACCTTTTTAAAGACCAGGAATTTCCACGATAAACATTAAGATCCACTTTGGTATTGATACCGTGAACAATGCCGTTTTCGGTAAACTGCCAAAAGTCCCACCGGTCATCAGGTGAAGGGGACGGAACATCATTGTAGTTGGCTAACCAAAGTGGATAACCGTCAAACTCACCTTTTAAAAAGTCTTTATAATAATGGTAGTAGGTATAGATGATAGGTTTTTCACCATAGGTATCTTCAATTATCTTGCACCATATTTTAAGATCTTCTATCAGCTTTTTGTTTGTTTTACGTTTTGGAATTTTTTCAATATCTAAAATAGGAGGGAGGTCTCCACTTTCTAACTTTACATTAGCCAGAAAATTATTTGCCTGGATAATGGGATCTTCGTCAGCTCTGTAAAAATGGTAAGCACCACGGATAAGGTTGTGTTTTTGAGCTTTTCCCCAAAATTCCTCAAAATGCTTATCGGCATTTCGGTTGCCCATAGTTGCCCGCATAATGACAAATTCTAATGGGATGATTTTATTTCCAATACTGAGGCTGTCCCATTTAATATCTTCTCTGTTTTGATAATGGGAAATATCAAAGCCATAAGTTTTATCAAGGTTATCCGTAAGGATTTTTTGAATCCTTAATGCCTCTCTCTCGCTGTTATGAAGTTTTTTGTGACTAAATTTATTAAAGTACAGAGCATAATAATAACTGACAGATTGTTTCAGATAAAAACCGGTTCCTATCAATGCAATAAGTAATAGTACCAATATTACCTTCCTGCGGAAAAAATAGTTCTTCCGTCTATTGATATGGAGCTGTTTGGCAGTTTTTTTGGTGTACTTTTTTGGTGTCATAAAGTTTTGCAAAACTAACTTTTTTCACTACTAAATGCTAAATAAAATCAGTAAATTTGTTTATTATGGAAACACGCGAAAAAATCATCATTATAGGAGGAGGATTTGCGGGGCTACAGCTTGCAAAAACATTAAATAATAAAAATAAAAAAGTTATTGTACTGGATAGGGTGAATCATCATATGTTTCAGCCGCTTTTTTATCAGGTAGCTTCAGGAAGGATAGAACCTTCCAATATTTCCTTTCCTTTCAGGAAGATTTTTCAGCAATCCAGAAATACCCAGTTTCGTATGACGGAGGTGAAAGAAATTGATCCTGCCCACAACAAAGTTGTTACCGACGAAGCTGAATTTACTTACGATAAGCTGATTATAGCTACAGGCTGCAAAACTAACTTTTTTGGAAATAAAGATCTTGAAAGCAAAGCTTTTGGGATGAAAAATACTCAGGAAGCCATCGGGATCAGAAATCATATTTTAACAACCTTTGAAAAACTGATCCTGGAAAAAAGCAGAAGTGATGACGGAAACTGGAATATTGTAATTGTAGGAAGCGGACCTACCGGAGTAGAGCTGGCAGGTGCTTTTGCAGAAATGAAAAAAGAAATTCTACCCAGAGATTATCCTTACATGAATTTTGATCAGCTGAAAATTATTCTGGTAAGTTCTACAGAAAAACCTCTTGCCGTGATGAGTAATGAAGCACAGGATCAATCTGAAAAATACCTCAAAGACCTTGGGGTAACTTTTATGAGTGGGGAAGTGGTTACAGAATATGATGGAGATAAGGTACATCTGAAAAGCGGTAAACAAATTCCGTCCAATAACGTTATTTGGGCAGCAGGAGTTACAGGAAATGTAATAGACGGCTTTCCGGAAGAAAAATTAATAAGAAACCGATATATAGTAGATCGGCATAATAAAATAAAAGGCTACGATAATATTTATGCCATCGGAGATATTGCCTATATGGAAACTCCGAAATATCCGCAAGGGCATCCACAGGTTGCTAATGTGGCCATTAATCAGGCGAAAAATTTAGGAAAAAATTTCTTAAAGAAAAATTCTTCCGAATGGAAAGAATATGAATATAATGACCAGGGCTCTTTAGCTACTATTGGTAAACATAGGGCTGTTGTTGATCTGCCGTTTATAAAATTTCAGGGATTTTTTGCATGGTATTTCTGGATGTTTCTGCATTTAATGTTAATTTTGAGCGTTCGAAATAAGCTGGCCATATTTTTCAACTGGATGTGGAGCTATTTCAATAAAGATTCATCTTTAAGATTAATTATTATACCTACAAAGAAAAACGGAACATTACAATGAGAATTGATATAATAAGCGTACTACCGGAATTAATGGAAAGTCCGTTTCAAACTTCTATTTTGAAGAGAGCAATGGATAAAGGATTGGCAGAAGTACATTTTCATCATTTGAGAGACTGGGCAGTCAATAAGCACAGGCAGATTGATGATGAACCCTATGGAGGCGGAGCAGGAATGGTTATGATGATAGAGCCCCTGGATAAATGTATTTCGGAGCTTAAATCTCAGAGAGAATATGATGAGGTTATTTATCTGACGCCGGACGGAGTCACTTTAAATCAAAAAATTGCCAATACACTTTCAATAAAGAATAATCTGATCTTCCTATGTGGACATTACAAAGGAATTGATCAGCGACTAAGAGATCTTCATATTACAAAAGAAATTTCAATAGGGGATTACGTGCTTACCGGAGGTGAACTGGCAGCATGTGTTCTTGCAGATTCGGTGATCCGATTGCTGCCGGGTGTTTTAAATGATGAACAGAGTGCTCTTACAGATAGTTTTCAGGATGATCTGCTTTCACCACCTATTTATACCAGACCCGAAAGTTATAAAGGCCTGGAAGTTCCTAAAATTTTACTGAGCGGGAATTTTGCAAAAATTGAAGAATGGCGGCATGACGAAGCCGTAAGAATTACCAAAGAAAAACGTCCCGATTTACTTTAAAAAATAATATGGTTTTTATCAAACCTATTTATCATATTTGTAAATGGAATAATATTTGTTATATGATATTTTATAAAGAAAAATATTAGTAGTTTTTTATTTAAGGTAATATTTTATTTTATTTATTTTAAATTTTGCTTATTGTCTCAATTTTCGATATTGAGGTAATATCACAAAATGATTGAAAAATTAATTCACTAAGTATTGTTTTGTTAGTGATTTTTATTATATTTGACCGTTTCTTACTGAAAAATTAATTTTGAGATTAACAAATATTAATTAAAGAAATTTAAAATAAATAGTAAATTTATAATTGAAAAAGAGCATACTAACTAAAGATAGAAATTTGTGCTGATGGAGCTATTCTCTTTTTATAATGTTGAAAATTTATTTTTACCTGATCCAAAACCTGTTCATAAACTGGACCCTACAAAATCAGGTTTAAGAAGCTGGGATGAAAAGAGATATAAAAATAAACTTTTTAAAATCTCTCATGTATTCCAACTGATGAAGGAGGAGAATGGTGTATTGCCATTTATAATAGGTTTATCTGAAGTTTCCGGAAGGAAAGTTTTGGAAGAACTTGTAGAGATGGATCCTTTTCATTCAGAATATGGAATTGTACATTACAATTCTATGGATGAAAGAAAAGTAGATGTAGCAATGCTATATGATAAAAATAAAGTAGAGGTTGTAGATTCTGAAACCATTACTTTCTTTTTTGAAATATCAAATAAAAACACAGGAAGTTACGACACAACCAGGGACGTACTTTTTTCTAAGGTTAAATATAAAGGGGAAATTATTAATGTCTTTATCGCCCATCTTCCCTCTAAGCGCGAAAAAGATATCAATAAACCTAAAAGAGCTTTTATATTAAACGAAATCCGGCAACGGATCCTGAAAATTGTAGATGATGATAAGGAACATGTTATATTGTGTGGTGATTTTAACGAAAACCCGGATGATGAAAATTTAGTAAAAATTCTCTATGACAATAATCATGAGAAGGTTTTGATGAATCCTTTTCAGGAATTGTTTTCCACAAGAAATTATTCTACTTTTCATTATAAATCTGGATTGCTGTATGATCAGATCATTATGTCGAGATCACTTCTTGACCATAAAACTCTTGCCTTTCAGGAGGCTTGCGTATTCAATTCTGAGAAAATAAGCAGCAGGACCAGAAATTTTGAAGGACGTCCTTTCCGAACTTATGCCGGTACACGGTATTTAGGCGGATACAGCGATCACTTTCCGGTTTTTGTCAGATTTAATGGCTTATCTTAAAAAACATAAATAATAAAAAAGTAGAAAATGAAAAATTCGAGTAACACAAGTTATCATTTAGATTCAATCGACAAAGAAATCATCTACATGTTGATGGACAATGCTAAAACTTCTTTAGCACACATTTCAAAAAATGTTGGAATTTCTACAACAGCAGTACATCAAAGAATTAAAAAACTGGAACACGCAGGCGTTATTGAAAACTCGATCTCGTTCCTTAATCCTAAGAAAATTGGATATAAGGTGATTTCGTATATCGGTGTGTTTTTGGATCAGCCAAGTCATTATCCTGACGTGGTAAAATCTTTGCATGATATTAATGAAGTAGTGGAGGCCCATTATACTACAGGAAATTACACCATATTCCTGAAGGTTCTTTGTAAAGATAATGATCATTTGATGCAGATCCTTAGCAAGCTTCAGAAGCTAAAAGGAGTAACCAGAACAGAAACTTTTATATCTCTAGAACAAGGTATTTACAGACAATTGAAAGTATAACGATATGAACATAGGACAATATTTGGATTCCACTTACTTGAAAACGCCTGAGCAATCAGGAATTTCACACGGAGAAACTCTTCAAAAAGATAAGGAACTGGCTCAGGAAGCTATTGATAATGGTTTGTTTGCTGTAATGATCCGTCCGGATTATGTAGCAGAGATCAAAAAATATATTCAGGAAAGAGATTCAAATGTTGCAGTGGGAACTGTAATAGGTTTTCATGAAGGAACATACTCTATTGATGAAAAGCTTGCAGAAGCTTCAACAGCAATTGAAGATGGAGCAGATGAGTTGGATTTTGTTATTAATTACAAGGCATACCTTGAAGGAAATATAGCTTTGGTAAAAGATGAATTTGTAAAATGTACACAGCTTGGGCTGGAACACCATAAGGTTGTAAAATGGATTATCGAAATTGCAGCTTTAACAGATGAACAAATTGCTGATCTTACCAAAAAGATTTCCAACTGGGCTGAAGAAAATTTTGCAGAAAAAGATTTTCCTCACATTTTTGTAAAATCTTCAACAGGTTTTTTTGAAACCACTGGTGGAAAACCTAACGGAGCAACATTTGAAGGCGTGAAAATAATGCTGGATAATGCTGGAAAACTTCCTGTAAAAGCAGCAGGAGGAGTAAGAACTCCCGAAGATGCCGAAAAAATGATCAATATGGGAGTGAAAAGAATTGGAACTTCCTCAGCATTGGCATTAATTAAGAATCAACCATCATCAGAAGGATATTAACATTGATATCAATATAAATAAAAAACCATCAAATTCATTTTGATGGTTTTGTTTATTATGCCTGTGCCTGATATTCTTCGTAAAACTGTTGAGTTTCCAAAATAAGGCTGCTCATTTCTTCCAATGTGAAAACTTCCAGGAACTTTTTTCTGAATTCCTTAAAGTGGGGAACCCCGCGGAAATAGTTACTGTAATGCTGACGCATTTCAATTAATCCTAATTTTTCCCCTTTCCATTCTACACTCCATTCAGCATGCTGGCGTACTGCTAACAAACGGTCTGCTACGGTTGGTTCAGGTAAATGTTCACCTGTTTTAAAGAAATGTTTAATCTCATTAAATATCCAGGGATAGCCTATAGCTGCACGTCCAATCATTATTCCGTCGCATGCATATTTTTGTTTGTATTCCAATGCTTTTTCAGCAGAATCGATATCCCCGTTTCCAAAAATTGGGATTTCAATATTCGGATTCTGTTTTATTCTTGAAATATGTTCCCAGTCTGCTTCTCCTTTGTACATTTGTGCTCGGGTTCTGGCATGTATCGTCAGCGCTTTGATTCCTGTTTCCTGCAGGCGCTCTGCCACTTCATCAATATTGATACATGTACTGTCCCAACCCAAACGGGTCTTAACTGTCACCGGCAAATGAGTAGAACTTACCACTGCTTTTGTAAGACGAACCATAAGGTCAATATCTTTCAAAACTCCTGCTCCTGCTCCTTTACACACCACTTTTTTTACAGGGCACCCGAAATTAATATCAACTAAATCAGGATTTACCGTTTCTACAATTTTTGCAGACATAGCCATTGCTTCTTCATCTCCTCCAAAGATCTGTATTCCGACAGGTCTTTCATAATCAAAGATATCCAGCTTTTTACGGCTCTTCATAGCATCACGAATTAAGCCTTCAGAAGAAATAAATTCCGAATACATTAAATCTGCACCATGCATTTTACACAAACGTCTGAACGGAGGATCACTTACATCTTCCATCGGAGCCAGCAAAAGTGGAAATTCCGGCAGTTCTATATTGCCTATTTTTATCATGGTGCAAATTTACAAAATTCTAAGGATTAGAAAATATGATAATATCTATGAGTGTGATGGGGTGATTTTAAGCGTCTAAGAATGGAAGATATGCGCGTATAGCATTGTCTTCCTAATGTCTTCAAACCTTAGAAGCTTGCTTTTACCTGCATACTTCCGATATGGATTGTTCTGTCGCCAGAATTTCTTCCTTCATAATTTAAATTTAGCTGAATGAAAGAATTGATTGCCTGCTGGATGAAGATACTCCATACCTGGTTTTTTCCGGGCTTTAAACCATCCAGCATCTGGTTTCCTACAATACTGTAATTGTTTCCGGTGAATGTATTGTTAATGAATGAGAAATTCCCACGAATTGATGTTTTTTTACGCTCCCACTGAATGGTTCCGGTGATATCAAAGGCTTTAAGGTTTTCTTCTCCGTCCACTCTCTCTTTTTTGCGGTAAGCAGCGGAGAGCTCAGTCTGGATGGCATCAGTAAATTTATAGGTAGCCTTTGGCTTGGTTTCCATATTATTTAAACGGTAATCTCTTGTTGCAAACAGCTGCGAAGAATTTTTAATATCATGTATTGAGTTTTCCCAGTCTACCCTGAATTCTTTATTGAACCAATATCCTATATTCAGGAAATGAGAAATCTGCTCACGCTCTTCACTGCTGAAGTTGGCATTGATAAGATTGTCATTAGATATAAACCGGTAGTTCCCGTTCCAGCCGGATTTGTCGGTAGGATTAAACTGTACAGAGGTCAGTATATTCTGGTTTTTAAGAATCTGATCACTGTTTTTTTCAAAAGGGTTAAGAACCAGCACCCTATCTTTTTTATAGAAAGAGTTTTGAGAATTTAATGAAATATTGAAGTTCCAACGCTTTAAAAATGCATTTTCAGAATTAAATACAATAGCAGGATTCACAAATAAAGCCAGCTGCAGCTTATTTTTATTGGAAGGAATATATCGTACAGAATTGGTGTAAACACGAATATATTTCGCTAAATCCGAATATTCTGCGATCTCAAATTCATCCAGCTGCTGAATACCATCTCCATTATAATCAGTCCATTTATAAACCCCTTGTCCATCAGTTACTTTAATGTATTGAAATTCTCTTTGTGCCTCCTGTCCGTTTCCTAATTCATAGAATGCCTGTAAACGCATTCCGTTTCTGAAAAGCTGTTGATTGTAAAGGATATTTCCAACCACAAAATCATTATTTCTGGTTACGGCATCAGCAATATCATTTTGATAGAAGAATTTTCTATAGTGAATTAACGCATTTAAAGTAGTTCTTTCAGTCTTGATGATTTGGCTCTCTGCCATGATTCCCAAAATATTGTTCATGCTTTGAAGCCTGTTATCACGTACAGAGTCATTATCCCTCATGTATACTTTTGCAAGCAATTTGGTTCGGGTGCTGTCGCCAATTTTCTTTTGAACAAAAATTTCTTTCCAGCTGAAACTGGTCACATCCAGGAGTTGAGTATCATTGTACTTTTTCTCATTATGTTCCATGCTCCCTCCAATAGTCCAGCTGCCTTTTTTACCGGTATATTCTGTGGAAACACCACCACGGATAAACTTGGTATCCTGCAGTGTTGCATTGGTATTAAGGAATGAAAAGTTTCCTTTCGTAAAGAATTTTCCTTTGATCCAACCAAAATCCAGGTCGTTTTTAATTCCTTTATAGGAATCCTGTTCATTCAGATAGTTAATACGGTAATTTAAGGTAGATTTATTATTCCACTTATTCAGGAAGCTGAAAGTGAACCTGTTTTGAGTCCTGTTGTTGAATTCCTGTACTAAGTTGAAGTCTCTGGAGAATTCTACATCATTGATACGGTCCAGAATATGAAATTGCCTGTCGATATACTGGTATTCAAAACTTGGAGTTCCTTTCCAGTTGTTTTTAGTAAAACTTTTATTTCCAAAAATTCGCCAGGCATATCCAATGTTCTGATCAGAATCTTTTGAGGAGAATAAGTTGATATCATAGTTACTCATGGAAATATCAGTGCCTATTTTTCCTTCATGTAACAAATACTCTGAGTTTAGGGAGAAAACCTGGGATTTTTGAGGAGAAGGAAGCTTTCTTACGGCTCTGTAATCACCACCATTAGGCCCTGCATATTCAAAAACACGCCCGTTATTAGTGGTTTGTGCTACTTTATAATCTCCCTGATTGGCTCCAAAATAAGTAAAGGAAACCTGATAAAGTGTTCCATTCTGATCTGTGGAAAACTCATAGAAGTCTCCGGTAGGACTTGAATGTAAAATATATAAGATTTTATTGACATCATATTCGGTAACAACACCCGATGGAGCATACATCAAATTAGGGTCATTTCCGGCATTGGCAAGAATTTCCTCATCCTCTTTAGACAGGTTTAAAGAAAGAGGTGCATTTTTATTATCATTTTCCATAAACCAGTTAAGGCCTACTTTGAACTTTTCCCTCTGATGCTCCAGTTTACCCGTAAATAAATATCTGGAATAATTTCTGTTGGCGTAATTATAAGAGATGGTAATGAAATTCTGCTGGAAAATAGGGCGGAAGCTGGTAAAAGTAACCTCGCCCGTATTATAATTGATGATATAATCCTGGTTTTCACCACGCTTCATTAAAATACCGTCAATGAATACCTGCTCAGATCCCGAGATCAGTGTGATAAACTGTTCCCCGTTTTTACCTGTTAAACGGTAAGGTCCTTGGTTTCCTTCCACCCCCTGAAAACGGATTCTGTGAAACTCACTTCGTGCAACTCCCATAGAAACATCTACAAGCGTTTTATTTTCAGTTCCAAATTCAGTCTGAAACTGTAGTCCCATGCTTCTTCTCTGATATTTGGCAAAGTAATTTTTAGATTCAACAAGATCTAAATGCCCGGCTCTAAGAATAGATTTATCCTTAATATTAAGCTGCATATAAATTTTATCAAATTCTTCCAGAGTTTGCGTATATCCATCAGCCTGAATTGGTAGATTATGATCTGAAATACTCGCCAGAATGGTTACATCCTTGGAAAGGCGTCCTGAAATCTGAAGATCCATAGAACTTTGTACAGATTGCCCCTGATTATTCCCAAAAGTAATCCCCCGGATGATGGAACCTTTAGAATTCAGTTCTCCTAAAAATCTTTTTTTATCATTTTTAGCCAGTACAGCTTCATCAATAATAATTTTATTATTGGTCCTTATAAAGTCAAGGGTATCCTTTGTGAAAATATCCTGTTCCAGCCTTGCAGCCAGAATACTGTCCTTTTTTATACTGTCTTCAGGAACATTGGGGTTTTTCCATGAAAATACCTGGGCACTCCCTGAGAAGATCCCTAAAAAGAAGAATACGAATAGTAGAATAAAATTCCGCAAGTCCTGAAAATAATCCGTAAAAATAATTAAAAAATGTTAACGGAATGGGGTTTAGTATTATTAACAGAAAATTAATATAATTATTGCGAATGACTGAAAATTAGCTATAATTTAGCGGTTGAAATTATTAATATTTAAATTTTAATCATGAAAAAACTTTATTCGTTAGCTTTATTTTGTTTAACAGGTTTTGCATTTGGTCAAATTAGCTTAACGACACTAAACACTCCTTACGTTCAGAATTTTGATGAATTGGCAAATACGGGAACAGGTTCCCTGGCTTTAACCGGAGGTTTAGCAGGGTGGAGCATTCTAGAGACAGGAGCTAATGCAAATTCTACATACGCAGCAGATACAGGAGCTTTAAATGCTGGAAATACCTATAGTTATGGATCAGCAGGCAGCACAGACAGAGCATTAGGATCTGTGGCGAGCAGTAACTTATTATCAAGATGGGGTGCTCAGTTTAAAAATGATACAGGAAATCAAATTACAGATCTTCAAATATCGTATACTGGTGAAGAATGGAGAATGGGACAGCTGAACAGAGGGAGTAATGATAAAATTATATTTGAATACAGCACGGATGCTGCGTCATTGACTACAGGAACATGGACTGCTGTTTCAGCTTTAACCTATGAAACCACTAACGCTACAGGAACTGCAGGACCAAGAGACGGGAATGCTGCAAGCTATAGAACGGCACTTAGTTCAACAATTACGGCGCTAAATATTCCTGTAGGACAGACATTTTGGATCCGGTTTGTTGATTTTAATGCTGATCAGTCTGATGACGGTCTTGCTATAGATGACTTTTCCTTAACACCTCAGGGAGGAACCTTGGCAACAGGAGAAAATAGAATTTCAAGCAAATCTTTTGTTAAAAATACTTCAGTTGAAAATGAAATTTACTTCGGAGTACAATCAGAAGTTAAAATTTTCAATGTAAGTGGACAATTGATCAAAACAGCTTCAGTGAGAGAAAACGAAAGTTTAAATGTAGCTGAATTTCAAAAAGGTATTTATTTTGTAACAGGAATTGTAAACGGTAAAAACGTTTCTGAGAAGGTTATTAAAAGATAATTTTAACTAATTGTTAAATATACACCATCACTTTAGTAGAGTGATGGTTTTTTTGTACTTTTAAGCTATAAATTTAAATCATCATACAATGAAAAAAATCTTTATTATTTTGGGAATAGCTTCTGCTATTGGTTTTATGAATGCGCAAACTACCGTTTTGACGGAAGATTTTAGTTTTACAGGAGCTCTTAATGCAAATGGCTGGGTTACTCACAGTGGAGCTATTCCGGGACAATTGACATCTAACGGAACTGCTGCTAATTTAGTTGCAGGAAATACAGAAGATGTAAATAAAGCATTTTCATCTTTGTATACTATTAGTGCAACTGCCGTTAGCAAAGCCGAATATTCTGCTACAATTAATGTAGCCAGTGCAGCGGGTTTAAGTACATCTGGAGATTATTTTTTAATGTTTACAATTACTTCAGGGGCTAGTCCGGGAAATAATTTTAATGCAAGACTTTATGCTAAAGGAACTGCATCAGGGTATACTTTAGGCGTATTGAATAACGGTGCGGGAGCTGTAACACCTACTTATGGAACTGAAATTCCTTATGGGACACCTGCCAATATTACAGTAACTTATATTATTGATAATACAGTAACTCCTGGTACAAATACAGCGACTTTACAAATCAATTCACAGCCATTACTTACAAACAGTACAGGAACAGGAGGTGCTTCTGCAACAATTGGTGGGGTAGCTATCAGACAGGGTGGAAGTGCTACTTCAGGAACTGGGAATATCTCCATTGATAATCTAGTGGCCAAAGTATATTCTCCAACATTAGCCGTTTCAGAATTTAAAAATGGAAAATCAGGAAACTTTGTAAAGAATTCTTTCGTTAAAAATGAAGAAATTACTTTTGGAGCTGATGTAAAAGATGTAAAAGTTTTCAATATGTATGGACAAGTTGTGAAAACAGCTTCTGTAAAACAAAACGGAACTGTAAACGTAGCTGAACTTACAAAAGGAAACTATATTGTAACCGGTACAGTAAACAATCAGCCGGTATCTCAAAAGATTTTGAAAGACTAAAACTAAGCTTTTAGATAAAATATAGATCCGTTATTTCATTGAAATAGCGGATTTTTTATCTAAAGTTTTGATTTGCGGTTGACCATTTATTCCAATACTACCTCTTCTGTCTCGAATACGGTTTCTTATATAAAGAACAACAATTTTTTTGTAAATTGAAGTTTTCTACAATAGAGAAAAGTTGAAAAATATTAGGTTAAAGATGGAAAATGAACTTAACTATATTTACGAAAAATGGCACCTGTATGCCAAAAACAGACAACCCCAGGACCTGATTGATCTGTATGCCGAAGATGCTGTTTTTGAAAGCCCGCTTGTACCCAGAATTCTGGATACAAAATCGGGGATTTTAAAAGGTAAAAATGAAATTCTGCGGTTTTTGGAAGAAGGGACAAAAAGGCGCCCCAATGAATTGGTAAGATGGTATAGGAATGGAGATTCTTATACGGCTAAAGAAACATTAATCTGGGAATATCCGAGGGAGACTCCCGATGGTGATCAAATTGATATTTTGGAATTAATGAAGATTAAAGATGGCAAAATTACAAATCACCGTATTTACTGGGGCTGGTTCGGTACAGAAACATTAATAAAATCAGCACTCAAAAAGAACGAATAATAACGTCGCTATTTATACTGGAAAAATAGTAATAAAACCTGAAATTAATTTCATTAGCCCATGGTTCTACTGTGAATACTGTATTCCCCTCATTAAGTTTCAGACTCTTCCTACTTTCAAAAAATAATAATCAAAATCATTTTAACAGTAGTATTTTTGGTATATTCCTAACATGTTGCTTTAGATAGTTATCAATTCCATGGTATTATTTTTGATATTTTTATATTAACCTGTCGCTAAAATTAAACATCTATGAAAAAAATATTTACTATTGTTGGATCTGTACTGTTTGCTGTATTTACAAATGCTCAAATCGTTATCAATGAGATCTATGGAGGAAATGAAAACTCCGGAGCTGTATTAAAAAATAATTATATTATTTTAAAAAATATAGGAAGTGTTCCCGTTTCTTTATCGGGAGCTACTATTCAGTATGCACCGGCAGTAGGGGCATTTAACCAATATCATACATTACCTGACATTACCCTGAATCCGGAGCAAACCTATTTGATTCAGGAGGCTGAGATTGGCGGTGGTACCATCAATTTACCAACTCCTGATTTTATTGCTACAACGGTAATTAATTTTGATGCAACTCCTAATAAATCAAAGGGGATACATATTTCAGGGGTCTCCGGAAAAATTGCATTGGCATCCGATAATGTACAGGTTCCCGGACCGGGATCATCCAATGTGCTGGATTTTGTAGGATATGGCTCTAATGCAGATCAGTTTATGGGTGACGGTCCGGCTCCATCTCCAACAATAACAACAGGGATCAAAAGAATAATGGGTACAAGCAATGATAATCTGGTTGATTTCTCCCTTGAGGGTACTGCAAAAACCGGTTTTGTACAAAATCCATTTATAAAAGGAAATGAGATCATTTTCGGATCGGAAATTACCGATGTTAAAGTGTATGATACCTTCAGGCGCGTTGTGAAAAAAGCACCTACAAAAACTGTCTTAGCTCTCGATATTGCAGAATTGCCTAAAGGGACTTATTTCGTAACAGGGACAATTAATAATGTTCCTATTTCTCAGAAAATTGTAAGAGATTAATTTTTATAGAGAAAGGCTACCTTAAAGTAAGATAGCCTTTTATTTTTAAATATCCGGTTTAGAATATAACCATTGTTTTATCTGTTTCCTATTTATTAATACCAGCCTCTTCTGGCAGCATTAATAATGGTCCCCAGATTGAGAACAAGGGTGTATCTTATACGTTTTGCGTAATCCTTGAATGAAGGCTCAAAGCCTAGTGAAGATTGTATAGGGAAATAAATTTCAAGGAAATCCGGAATAATTCTTACTTTAATACCGCTGTCCCATATAAACTTGGTAGGATGGTTTTGATTTTTATAGATCCCCGCATCAGCATATACATGAAATATTTTCCATACACTGGAATCTACATTAAAGGAAGTGATCCATTTGTTAACGGAGCCGGGTATAAATGATTTAAACCCTCCATCAGCTAAAATAAATTGCTGCGAAAGAAGGCCGCTGTTAGCACTCTCACCCAAAAGGCTGTAAGAGAACGCATAATTTGAAACTCTTGAAATTCCGTAATTAAATAAATTATTTCGGGTATCATTTCTTACGAAATACCCAGCGAATAAACGTAAGCTCAGTTTTTGTTTCGGGGCAAATTCCCACCTGTAAAAGGCTTCAGCAGTAACTTTGTTGAAATCTTCCATTCCTTGTGTGCTCAGGCTGAAACTCTTTTCATGAATCATCTGATTATCACTGTAACCATACCCTAAGCTCCACAGATTATATTTTTTGTAATCATTATTAGCAATCATAACAGGGCTGAGATCCCTGTCGAAATAATTATAAGACATTCCAATACTTCTGCTTATCGTACTCCGGGGATCTTTCCTGAAGCTGATATTGGAAAGTACCGATGCCTTTCGGTAAGCCAATCCGTAATCATAGTGGAAATAAGATCCTGAAACCCCAAAGGTAAGGCTTCGAATAATACTTTCAGCAGGCAGAAAAGAATAGGAGACTGCTCCGGAACCGGTGAGTTTTCCTGTTCCTGAACTGTACATTGGCGTGAATGAATACAAAAATTTCTGATCAAAGAATGATTGATTTTTAAGATTGATTCCTAAAAGAAATTTATCATAAGCATTATTAAAGCGTACTCTCGGACTGATATAGATCTCATTGTATTCAGGATCAGGAATGTCTTTGATGAGCTTAAGCTTTATTTTTTTAGCATTCGAAAATATACCTTTTGCATACAGAAAATTATCCCTGTAATTCGATTCCGGAAAGCTATAGCCTGTATTTAATGTGACTTTATAAATATTATCTGACGCCGGAAGAAGTAATTCATTATTATTCTTATTTTCTTCTGTTTCTATCCAATATGCTTTTTTTTCTCCTTCCCGTGTTTGGGTTTCAAGTTTTACCGGAATAGAGGCATCTGTATTTTTTGTGATTTTGATATGTAGAGAATCATTCTCTTTTCGTATGTTTTTCAGTTTAAAATTAACCCTGTTTTTCTGCTTAAGGAAATTGGTGAGATATCCCGAAGCTTTATCTTTTTCGCTAAGGCCTTTCAGAAATTCTTCAGGCTTTATTTTTTTTCCGGAATTTTGTGAAATATAATTTTTTATGATACCATTGAAGGTGTCATTTCCCATTTTATCAGCAGAATAATCAAATAGGCTTCCTGTTTCAAAACTGCTGACAGCCATGTCATTAAAGTTACTTAGTGAAGAAAAATTGTCGTCAATCTTTTGATCCAGATTTTGCAGCATGATATATTGGTAAGCTAAGCCATAACGATCCAGAAGCTTTACTTTTGATGCATGAAATATTTTTAAAGGCTTAATTCCGAATAACTTGGTCTCCGGAAGAGCCCCTAAAAGTTTGGTGTCTTTATAGAATTTTTTCAGATACTGAATTTCAAGATAAGATTTTAAGCCATTTTTAAACCAGTGATCTTTCTCTTTATCAGCAATGATATTTTCATCAAGAATTTTTTTGGTTATGATTCCAAAATAATCAAGGTCGGTTTTTTCAGCATCTGTAAATAACTGGAATTTGAATTTCCAGAATCTGATATCATTATTTCCGAAGAAATCTTCCTTAGCCCTGAATTTATCAGAAATGAAAAGGTTTTGCGGGACAAAACCAATTTTATCTTTAAGGAATTTCAACTGTAAGGGTAGGAGGAATTCCAGGTTTTGTTTTTCTTCAGGTTTCAGATTGTACCCAAATTTAATATCAGAACTGAAGCCGTCAACATCAACCTTAATAGAAGGATAGCTGTTGGTGGAAATTATAAATTCCGGGTCAGAATCCAGGTATCCTTTAAAAGAATTCATCTGAACCTGAGGAAGGTTACTTTCGATAAAATTATTGACAGGAATATCAAAATTGACGGTCCAGAAAGTATTAAAACTTACAGATTCTTCAATATCACGGTATTCTTTTTTAGAAATATTGTCCGGATCAAATTGATCCGGAACAATAAAGAAATATTTTAAGGCTGTATTCTGGCCGGCTGTTCCATATCCTGTAAATGTTTTATCAGGAAGCTGTATCCGGTACTGTAATTTTAACGTAACGGCTTCGCCGGGTTGTAAAGCATCTTTCAGAGGAAGAAATAAATTTTCATCCGAAAGAGTATTTATAGCAATAGGCTGGTTTTCTGAATTTTTAATACTCAGTTCCAGAAGCTTACCCAACTGCTCAGGCTTTGCAAAGTGCAAATCATTGTTTCTGTCTTCCAGTTTCCTGTAGACTAATGCGGTTCCACGTTTATGATAGGCGGAAATCCAGTTCAGGAGTTTTACGGTTTGAAGCTGCTTGTCGGAGTGATTGTAATAAACAATTTCCTGATTGACTTCAAGCGTTTTTCTGTCAGCAGATAACTTTGCTTCAATATATATACTGTCTTTCTGTGCAGAAACCTGTACAACTCCTAAAAACAAAATAAGGCAAAACGTGATCTTTTTCAAATATAAGTGATAAAGTACCAAATATAACTTATTTTGTAAATACTTTATAGGATTTTTAACCCTGAGTTGCCTTTTTTTCCAAAGAATTAATATAGGCATTCCAACCCTCAGTTTTATAAGTTAGCGCTGAAGCTTCCGGATTGTCTGATTTATAAATTCCTCTTCCTACGATGATGAAATCTGTATGTAAGGTTTTAAAAACATGTTCGGGAGTATTGTACTGCTGGCCTTTACCATCGCCTGAATCAGCTAAATTCACTCCAGGGGTAAACAATAAAAGGTCTTCAGGAATTTTATTCTGGGATACACCACCGATTACATTAGGATGGGATAAAGCTACTTTTAAAGCATCTTCACGATAGCTGGCAGTAGTTAAGGCTCCTTTAGAAGACATCCCTACAATGGCTACCACTCCTACATTTTTAAAGCAATCCAATGATTCAAATCCACCAATAACCTGTGAGGTTACAAAATCTGCCCAATCTGTAATTTTGAAAACTCCACTGGTGAACTGAAGCTCCTGGGTGTTTCCAATATCTGCAAACTTTCTGTCTTCCATTAATAAAAACTGATGTTTTTCAGCAATAGTTTTTAATGGGCGAATTGTTTTTTCATAGTCAAAATCTGAGATGATATCGATATGTGTTTTCAAAGCAATGATATGGGGGCCTACTTTTTCAGCTAAATCCAATAGTTCCTGTGTTGTAGTAACATCTGCGGAAGCAATAAGGTTAGATTTCTTTGACAAAGCGGTTTCTAATAATTTCTTTGAAACAGAATGTTGGGCACTGTTCAGTTTTTGCTCATAAGAGGCTCTGATTTCTTCTTCAAACTGGATATGATTACCCTGTAGGAAGTCCTGAATTCTTTTTACTTCTTCATCAGATAATTCTCCTGTTTCCTGAAGAATAACACATACCTCTGAAATGTTGAAAAGAGTATGAACTCTGTAACCTTTGCTTTCCAAAAGCTGCTTTCCTCCCTGTTCTCTATCTAAAACTACAACAATATCTGAAACTTTCAGATCTTCCTGCTCTATTTCAGGAATCGTTTCCAATAAAGATTTTCCTGAAGTGATAACATCTTCCACTAAAAGACAGTTTTGGCCTTTCTGATAAATACCTTCAATCAGCTTTTTAGTACCGTAGCTTTTAGCTTCTTTTCTTTTAATAATTAATGGAATGTAACTTTCCAAAGACATTGCAGTAGCCATCGGAAGTGCAGCATAAGGAACTCCGCAGATAAGATCAAAATTATCTAATGGAAGCATTTCCAATAAATAATTGGCCAGATTTTTTAAAATTTTCGGATCTGAAGCTAAAGGTCTTAAGTCTACATAAAATGGACTTTCAATACCACTTTTTAAGGTAAACCTTCCAAATTTGATGATCCCTAGCTTGTAACACTCTAAGAAGAATTCTTTTTTACTTTCCATTATTTTTTATTAGATATTGCAAATTTAAGGATTTGAAATAAGGCTTAAAAATTTATCACCTATTTGTAAATAAAAAACCACCCTGAAGGATGGTTTTAAAGACTATAATAAATTATTATTTTATAATTTCAGCATCAATAACTTTGGCCCCGCTGTATTTTTGCTCGGCTTCCCAAAGTAAAAACTTATCAACTTCTTTGATGAGCTTGGGTATCGTTAACGATAATACTGCCAGGTCATCCATTACTCCAAGTACCGGTATGGCAAACTCAGGAAGAAGGTCGATAGGGGATATGATGTATAAAATTCCCAGTAGAGGAAGAATGATATCTATGGATTTCATTGGATATGCTCCTTTTCTCCACATTTTTACCATTCTGAATATGTCGGGAATCTTTCTCACAAAACCTTTGTGATTGATAGCTTCTTTAGCAATGTTTAACTTTGAATATTTCATTTTGTGTTTGGTTTTAAATAAGTTTTCAACGCTGTTAATTTCGCAAATCTTATACCAACAAATTATAAAATTTAGTTAAAGTAATTATTTAATAATATTGTCAATGAACTGATGCACAGTCTCTGTATTCCAATCTCTGTAAGCATCCTCTTTTATAATAATCCTTCCTGTTTTATCTAAAAGGAAAGTAGTGGGGAATACTTTTGGAAGAATTTTTTCAGAAATAGGACTTTGAGCAATATACACCGGAACAGTATAATTATTTTCTTTCAAAAATTTTCTTACATCCTCTTCCTTATCATTCATGGCAATAAGGACGAAATCAACATTGTCTTTTCTGGAATCATATAGCTTCTGAATAGTGGGCCATTCTTTTCTGCACGGTGGACACCATGTTCCCCAGAAGTTCAGAAAAACAGCTTTATTTTTAAAGTTTTTAAGATTGGTGCTTGAAGCGTTGATCCCTTTAAGGTCGATATCATAATCTTCCTCACTTATATGTACAGCATTTTCAATAGTAGCAATAGGAAAGAACTGATCTTTCATGAAATTTCTTATTCCCGGCACAAAAGCAATGATGGCAATAATGACGATGAGTACAATATAAATAATGTTCTTTTTCATTTACTGTTTTTTACTGTTAATAAGTATCAGACGTATTTTTATAATAAATCTAAAATTTCCTGAACAGAATCTTTACCTCTGTTTCTTGCATAATAAATCTGCAGGTCATTGTAAAAACTGTCTTTTGGATATCCTTCAGGATCAGCTTTATGTTTCATAAGCAGCTCATATCCATATTTCGGACGTGGGCCCCATGAATTTTTCACATTAAAATCTTTATCCATGATAATTACTTTAGGAATAGACTCTGTTCCATTGGTTAAAAACTGATTGATCAGACTTTTATCACTGTCTCTCAGGAAAACTTTGACTTCATTATGGCCTTCAAAGAACTTGAAAAGGGCGGGTACGGTAGCGCTTGCATCCCCACACCAAGCTTCAGAAATAATTAAAATCTTTCCGTCAAATTTTTTAGCCGCTAATTCCTTCAATTGCTCTTCATCCGGAACATACTTCTTGAGTGTTCTGTCCATTCTCTGAAGTCCCAGTTCGTAATATTGTTTGTAGTCCGCTTCCTGTTGGTTAGCTGGATTTTCTAATCTTTGTTTTGCAATTTGAAGGTATTCTTCAAATGAAATTCCTTTATCCCAGTAATTTTTCATTACCAAAAAATTATATTTAAAAATTATTGATATTTCTTGTTTTGTTGATCAAAAACAGATCAGCCAATACAAATGCAGCCAGAGCTTCTACTACAGGAACTGCTCTTGGAACCACACATGGATCATGACGCCCTTTGCCTTCTACAATAACAGGGTTTCCTTCTTTATCTATACTGTCCTGAGGCCTTAAAATAGTAGCTACAGGCTTGAATGCTACACGGAAATAAATATCCATTCCATTGGAAATTCCTCCCTGAATACCTCCTGAAAGATTAGATTTTGTGGTGAAATCTGTATTGAAGGCATCATTATGCTCCTTTCCGGTCATTTTTGCACCACAGAATCCACTGCCATATTCAAAACCTTTACATGCATTAATATTCAGCATTGCTTTTGCCAGTTCTGCCTGAAGTTTTGAAAATATAGGCTCACCAATTCCCACAGGAACATTTTTAATAACGCAGGTAATGGTTCCACCGATGGTATTACCTTCTTTTTTGATTTCTTTAATTTTTGAAATCATTTTTTCAGCAGTTTCCGCATCCGGACAACGTACATCATTGCTTTCAGTTTTAGAAAAATCCAATGCCTGATATGGCTTTTCACAGAAGATATCTCCTACGGAAGAAACGTAAGCATTTATTTCAAGTTCCGGTAGAAGCTGTTTGGCAAATGCACCTGCAACTACCCAGTTCATGGTTTCTCTTGCTGAAGATTTCCCACCCCCACGATAGTCCCTAAACCCAAATTTCTGGTCATAAGTGAAATCTGCATGACTCGGACGATATGCACCCGCAATATGGTCATAATCTTTTGATTTCTGATTTTCGTTTTCAATGATAAAACCGATTGGGGTACCTGTTGTTTTTCCGTCAAAAATTCCTGAAAGAAACTTTACGGTGTCACTTTCTTTTCTTTGGGTAACGATAGCAGACTGCCCCGGTTTTCTCCGGTTCAGCTCATACTGAACTTTTTCGAGATCTACCGTTAAACCTGCTGGAAAATTATTGATGATACCGCCATAAGCCACTCCGTGACTTTCTCCAAATGTTGTAAGACTAAGAAGATTACCTAATGTATTGAACATAGTACAAAATTACCTTTTTTTCTCCAGATAATAAAGTTTCAGTA
Organism: Chryseobacterium sp. WG23; assembly: GCF_024586575.1. NCBI lineage: Bacteria > Pseudomonadati > Bacteroidota > Flavobacteriia > Flavobacteriales > Weeksellaceae > Chryseobacterium > Chryseobacterium sp. WG23. The sequence continues at coordinate 241,074 of NZ_JALCZE010000008.1, read as the reverse complement.
TTTGTTCTATTTATCAGTGTTTTTGATAGTGTTAATAACATCTTCGGCTTCTATTTTCTCTTTTGAAATCATTTTTTTCCATATAAAGCCTTTCCTGATGTCGTTTTTGTCGGAAAGCTGGGGAAATATTCCTGCTTTGCCGTCATCAAAAATAAAACTTGTTGATATGGCGGGAAGGGGAGTGTCAAAATTAAAAGGATAATTTTTCGAAACATTGAATTTTAAATTGCCCACCTCATAGGTATTGTATTGATGATATTCATAGGTTGATGGTCTGTAAAATTGTTTTTTTTCAAATCCAGCGATAAAATTTCCGGGTCTAAAACTTGGAAGATGTTCCTGAATGAAGTTTGGAAAGGACAAAATGAAAATAAATAATATACTTAATGTTGAGAAAACGGTGACTGATTTCCGTTTGTCAAAATAGTCATAAAAAAATATGAAAAATATCACAAAGAATACATCAATGAAAAAACGGTACTGAGCGGAAAAAGCAAGTACAAGTATACTTTTTATGAGTAATGAAATATAAATTAAAGTGACCAGCTTTCTTTTTTTGATCCAGGCAAATGCTGAAAAAGTAATCAGGCTTACCATAAACAGGATGTTGATTATGGATTTTATTCCGTCCAGGAAAAACCAGTTTCTGATGTAATCAAAGGTTGAGAATCTCTGAATTTCTTCATAAGAATACTGCATATCATATGTTTTTTGAACAGCATATTGTGAAGAAGTTTTTAAGATTTCAGGATTAGGTTTCCATGATACTCCCAAATCACCTAAGGCAACGGGAAATATGGGGTAACCGAATGTCCAGATATTTTTTACGAAAAATAAAAGGAGAATAAAAATTCCAAAAAACAGTTTTTTAAAATCTGATTTAAAAATAAAAACAGTACGAAGGAATGTCAATAAGGGCAGCCAGATCATGGTAGGCTTTATGGCAAAAATAAAAATGGAAAATGCAAAAAGTAAGGTTGTATTTCTGTTTCCAGCTATTATTTCATTCAAAATAATTAAAGAAAGTGCAATAACAGGGAGGTCAGGGCTTGGAGATTGTGAAAACAATAATAAAACAGGGAGAAAACACAGATGGATCCATGCTTTTCTTTCCATAATATAAATGGTATAAATAATCAACAGGATCGTATTGATTCTTAAAAAAGGATCTGAGAAATTTGAAAAACCAGCCTGAAAAATATGCCATACAGACATTTGGCCCAATGTAAAATCCAGATTGGAAATTCCTTTTATCAATCCATATTCAGTAAGCCATTGTATGGTTGGAACATAGTATCCGAAATGATCTAATATATAAGGCGAAAATGTACCGGCTAATATTATAATAAATGATATTGTAATCATTAAAAAAATATCCTTTCCTGAGAAATGATATAATTCCAGGTATGATTTATTTCTAAAAAAGAAAAGGAATCCCAATGAGAGGGTACCTATTTCTACATAAATATTTAAGGGGATAAAAAAGGAAAGGAGAGTCCATACTATACTTATTCCTAAAATTCCTGCTAAAGCTTTTGCGGCAATACCAGGAAAGAGAGAGCCCCAGAAAAGGTCCATGATTTTACCTGCACCAATCAGAACCGGAATGATAAAAATAGCAGAAAAAAGAATCAGTATCATAAAAAAAGATTGCTTAAAAATAAGCAATCTTTATATTGTATTGTTAAAAAATATTACCTGCGTGGCTGTACTCTTCCGTCTTTTCTGTCTCCTGATCTCCCTATGGCATATCCGGTAGCTCCACCTACTACACCACCAATTACAGCTCCAAGACCTCTGTTGTTTTTAGAAATAATAGCTCCTGCAGCGGCTCCACCTACAGTACCAATGATGGTTCCTTTAGCGGCTTTACTCATTCCTTTTTTCTTAGTTGTACCTTGTGAAGAACTGCTTCCGTTATCTGCATAATCTCCATTGCTTCCTCCGGAACTGGAATTAGAACCGGAGTTTCTATCTCTGTAGACTGTTCTGGTTTCTCTTATAACCTGTGGCTTTGAATTATTTTCAGCTCTTGCTTTTTTGCGTTCTGAAATGCTGTCAGATTTTTTCTGAGCTTCGTAAACCAGCTTTTCCTTTTCAATGGCTAGCTTCTGTTTTTCTATTTCAAGCTGTTTGGCCTGAAACTCAAGTTTTTGTGCTTCCAGAGATTTTTCAGCGATGTTATCATCCTTTTTGCAGGCCGTCATTAAAAAAACGGATAAAAAACCTGCTAATATTACCTTTTTCATAATTCAAATTTTAATAAGCTAGAGTCAAAACAACTTTAGTTTTATTTCTATTTCCAATTATGAAGCCAAATTTCTGTTAAAGGATGTTAAAATTATCAAATAAGGCAGAAGCTATTGTGTAAAATATCATAAATATTGTACGTTAGGTGTGTGTTCAGTATAGTTTTTGCTATTTGTTTAAAAGGTTTTTTGAGTGTTGGTAATGGGATTTTTTTTGTAAGAAGCTAATTGTAAGTTTTAATTAATTAATAGTTTTCTTTAAATTAATCTGAGATGATTAATTTTGAAGAACTAAATTACTTTCAATATGAAAAAAACAACATTTACAGCGCTGGCTTTCATCGGACTGCTAGGTACTGCTGTTTCATGGTCTTCTACTGATAATGTTATGAAGACACAGTCGCAAGCCCGTCCAGAGGTATCAAAGAATGAAACAAAAGAACAGACTTATAAGATACGATATGGTTTGCTTTCTAAAAATGGAACAAAAATTCTTTCCGGAAGTCATGATGTCGGTAGTTTTCTTGCTGAAAATATGACTACGGGTGATGTGTATGACACGTATTATAGCGGAGGCTTTCAGACTTTACCTCAGTATTATGAAGGAATTCCCGCAGGAACTTATACGTTTTCTGCAATGCAGGGACAGGGTGGCTGGACTGGCTATGGATCGGTTGTAGTGACTGTTTCAGATGCTCAGGTAGATGCTGATGGATATATTACAGTATATATTCCAATAACTTGGGAAGAATAATATTGCATAAAACAAAATATTTAGTAAATTTACCAACCTCTAAAAGAAGTATTTTTAATTAATTATTAAGTTAATTGCATTGGTTACTTAATTTATACTTATTATTTCATTCATGGTAAAATCAATCATAAATGTAATTATAGTATAAATAGTAAACATTTTACGATATTCTGTTTGGATTTTTCTGAATAGATTTTTTTCATCATTTGTGTTTTTTAGGCCTCCTGATTGGAGGTCTTTTCTATGTATAATAATGGAGAAATTATTCTTTTTAATGAATGTCTACCTTTAAATTAAGGAAGGTACAGGAGTTTTAGATACAATAAGTAATTATTTTTATTCCATAAAAAACTCCTCAAATGAGGAGTTCTTATTATAAGTGTAGCGTTACCTTTATCTTGTTAAGCAAACGATGAAAAGTACTGGTTTGATAAGCCAGGAGTTGATATATTTCTTCTGAATTGGTATAGGTTTCGGGAACATTCTGGTTATTGATCTTCTTGATTCCTCTTCTTTTCATGGTATCATAAATCACTTTAGCGAAAGATTCTTTTGCTCCCTTCTTGCTGCTATGCTGTGAAATTCCATTAGAATGAAGCCGGTAGAGGTATAAAGGTTCTTTGATGTACTTTACATCACCATATTCCAGAATTTTCAGATATAGATCCTGGTCAACAGCACTTCTCAGTGTTGGATTAATGCCTGAAGTTTTTAAATACGTTTCTTTTTTAAAGGTAAAAAAATGGGCGAATTGAATAGGGCAATTGAAAAAATATCGGTTATTATAGACTTGTTTGGTACTGGCAAACACCTTATCAGCGATAAGATTGGCATCACACAGCATCATCTGGGAATAGGTAGCTACAAGATCGTTATTATTTGCAAATTCCTGGATTGTTTTTTCCAATGCTTGCGTATAGATAGCATCATCAGGGTCAAGGTAAGCACATAGCTCTCCCTCGGCATATTTCATGCACTCTCTTTTGGTGAATCCACAGCCCTGATTTACTGTATTGTGATACAGTTTGAAACGGGGATCATCTTTGATAATTGATTGTATAACTTCTACTGAATTATCTGTAGAGGCATCATCAACAATGATGGCTTCCCAATTTTCATAAGTTTGATTGACTAATGAATTATAGCAGTCCCTAAAATACTTTCCATTATTATAGTTGGCTATAAGTATAGAAAATTTTATCACGTTTTTTTGAGTTAATTAATGTGTAAAACTATAAAACTATATTCATGAAAAACATATCTTTGATCATAGTATAGTTGATATATTTTTCTTATTTTATAGGTTTTTAGTTTTGATTTATTATTACAAAATAAAAATTATTTTATGACTGAGGTCATAAAATAAAAATAAAAAGCAGCATAATTTTGAATAAAGATTAAATATTATTATTTTATTTCTGAATATATAAAATTTTTTTTTCATCATTTGTGTTTTTTAAGGCCTCTTCTGGAGGCTTTTTTTATTTTAAAAATAACAGCAGATGAAAAGATAGTACAGATCTGGTGCAAAGGTTTGGGTAATATAAACTTACATCAATACAGTCTTTCTTTGATGCAATATTCTATTTTTATTAAATGAGCCGAGAAAATAGATTAGAAATCGATTTTGATGAACTAGCTTTTATAACCTAATCAGATGGAGCCAAAAAAAAGAGTCCTTATAAAAATGAACTTCATAAGCCAGAGGATTTAATATTCGTGTTTCTTCTTTTGTTCATTTTAACAATAAGCTTAGTATTTTGTCAATGCCACTATTTACGTGTAATCCCAATAAACATTTTTTAATTAAATTTTATTTTTCATTTTAAAAAAAATATCTTCAAATTAATTTATAATTATCAAGATATTTTGCATTAAATTTACGGATTTAATTTTCAATTTATAATGGTTGGAATTTATGGCTGCTTTTTTTATTTTTTATAATTCAGCTTTTTTATTAGACTTATTATTGAATGATCTTTAATTATATTGATTATTTGGTGTTTTCTATTTAGAATAATTGTAATTAGTGAGATTTTATTTTTAATAATATGGAAAAAAACAGGTGAAAATATTAAAATATAATATTTAACCTTTTGAAAATATACATTAAAATATTTTTATCAAAATTTAAATTTTGGCACGATTTTTCAATGTAGATATGTAACTCATGTTTAATTTGAGTTTTCATGGTTATTAGTTTTTATCCTCGGAATTTCCGAGGATTTTTTTTATATGATCCTGATCATAAAAGTGAAATGAACTTATTAATTATTTTTATGTAATAATTTTTTTACATATCATCACTTTTTGCATTATTTATTAAGCTTCTCTGTGAAAGGGAAGCTTGTTTTGTTAAAACCATAAAATATTAACTTCCTAATTCCAACTGGTTTTTCACTAATTTATAATATTCACCGTTTTTAGTGACCAATTCCTGATGACTGCCTTCTTCTACTATTTTCCCCCCATGTAAAACGATAATGTTGTCGGCATTTTTCACAGTTGATAAACGATGAGCTATAATGACTACTGTTTTTCCTTTAAAAAACTCCTGAAGGTTATCATGGATTACTTTTTCATTTTCAGCATCCAGGGCTGATGTTGCCTCATCAAAAAATAAGTATTGAGGATCTTTATATACTGCCCTTGCAATGAGTATTCTTTGTTTCTGGCCCCCGGAAATTCCATTACCTGAAGCTCCAATTCTGGTATTATATCTCAAAGGAAGAGAGTTTACAAATTCACTGATATTGGCTGTTGTAACTGCTTTTAATAATTTTTCATCATCACCCGCTTCATCATGGGTAATGATATTTCTGGCGATGGTATCAGAAAATATAAATCCGTCCTGAAGAACAACTCCTGAACTTTTTCTGATGCTTTTAGGAGAAATATTTAAAATATTCGTTTTTCCGAAACTTATTTTACCCGATACAGGATTATAAAATCTCAGTAAAAGTTTCATTAAGGTTGTTTTTCCACTTCCGCTGGCTCCCACAATCGCGGTGACCTTGCCGTGGGGAATGGTAAGCGAGATATCTTTCAATACATAAGGTGATTGAGGCCCTTCATACTGAAATGATACATTTTCAAAGCGTATATCGCCTGCTGTATCTTCATTGGATTCGATAGGTTGGTCGTCTTCTTTTTCTTCTTTGGATTTAAACTGAACTTCATTAAGCCTTTCCATACTTAGTTTTGCATCTTGAAAGGAACGGAAGAAATTCACCATTTGACTTACGGGGGAATTCATCTGCCCTATTATGTAAGATACGGATAAAAGAGCTCCCAAAGACATGTTTCCCTTTACAACATAGGTAGCAGCCAGGAAAGTGACAATTATATTTTTAAGCTGATTCAAAAACTCAAATCCGGACATTTGATACTGATCAATTTTTAAGATCCTGATATTAAGTTTAAACAGTTTCTTTTGAATTTTTTCCCATTCTGAGATTTTAAAATCTTCAAATTGATTTAATTTCATTTCGGTAACTCCGTTCAGCATCTCATAGATGGAATCCTGATTTTCACTACGGAGTTTAAATCGAAAATAATCCATTACTTTTCTCTTTCTAAGCCAGTAAAATGACCATGCAATAGAGATCAGGGTTAAAATGGAATAGACTAACAATATTTTGACATCGTAATACGCGAGAACACCAAAAAAAACAGAGAAGGTGACTATGGAAAAAAATGTGAGTAAGCTCTGGGAGGTTAAAAATTCCTCAATCCTATTATTGTCCTGAATTCTTTGCTGGAAATCTCCAAGCAGTTTGGTGTCGAAAAACCGGATGGGAAGTTCTATTATTTTTTTTAAAAAGTCTGAAATAATTTTGATACTCAGATGGGTACCTATATAGAGGGTCAGCCAGTTTCTGAAGATATTGATAACGATACTGCCTAAAAATAATGACAGCTGTGCCAGCAGGATAATAAAAATAAAATTTAAATTCTTTGAACTTACTCCGTCATCTATCAGAGACTGTGTAAGAAATGGAAAGATCAATGTGATGGCACTTCCTGCAAGAAGCAGGCAGAACATCAGTGCTATTTTTTTTTTGTAGGGTTGTAGATATTCAACAGTCTGCTTAACGGTTAGTAGTTTCTGCTGAGGAGGTTCATTTTCATAAAAAGAATCTGTAGGAGTTAAATAGACAGAAACTCCTTTGCTGTGATCTGAAATCCAGGATTCTTCGAATTTTTCCTGAGAAATTTTGATGATACCATGAGCAGGATCGTAAATTTCAAATATTTTTTTTTTGGAGAATAAGGAATTGCTAACTTTATTGAGTACAACAAAATGGTTTTGGTCCCAGTGTAAAATAACAGGCTTCTTACTATTTTCAATATTGGAAATTAAGTGGTCAGACTCCTCTTTTACAGCATGGTAATCGAATCCTATTTTTTTTGAGGCTTCTCCTATGCCTAAAAGAGAAACCCCTTCTTTTGTAATATAGGAGTTTTCTCTAAGGTATTCCAATGGGTATTCTTTTCCATAAGAATTGGCCACCATGCTTATACAAGCAGGGCCGCAATCCATTTGATCATATTGAGCAATAAAACGCACTATCTTAATTATTTATCTTTGATTGGTAATAAGGATACTGAGCAACAATGAAAACATGTGCTTTGATGGAAAACCTGTTTCAATTTTGTATTGTTGAGCATTTTGATTTATGCTTCGGAAACAGGATTAATTAAGGGATACAGTTATTAAAATTTTGTTTTCCCCAGTGTGTGCTTAATCTTTTTTTACTTTCAATTTTCTCAGATTAGAAAGCATTACATTTTTTTTATCTAACGTCAGCTGATCTGTTTTTCCACTAATTCTCAGTGAAGCTACATTTTCTATATTCAGAACTAAGGTTTGAGTATCAACGGTGAGATCTATTTTTCCGGCATTGATAACCTTAAGTTTGATTGTTCCGAACTGGGCTTTATCTGTGGTTTGTACTATTCCCAGATTATAGGCATTGATGAAAATGTCATCACTTTTTGATGTAATATAAAGGTTGTAATTATTTTTTTTGCTTTCTTCGGTAGAATGGACTGCCTTTACAGAGGCAATACCATCAGTTATGCTGAATTGGATCTCTTTGTCTTTGTCTGAGCTCCTTTCCACAATAATTGAATTTTCGGAACCTTTAGTGAAAAATACCTGGGCAATATCTTCAATCCTGATTTCTTTAAAATCTGTTTTTTCGGTATTTAATTCGCTTTTAATCATTTGGGAATGAGCTTTTTCAAAAGAGAAGAAAAGGGTCATTACGATAAATAATTTGAATACTTTCATAGGATTGGCTGGTTTTCTAGTTTATTAAATGAGGAATGGCTGATTATTTCATCACAAAAATCTAAGATAGTGATTTTTTCATTTTCCTTATGTTTTTCTGCTGTTGTGATCACATCGGCCAGGATGTCAAAAATCATGGATTTGCGAAGGTCGTCACTATTGTATTCCAGGTATGCGGGGTCGTAAACAATATTTTCAAAAGTGATTGGAATTTTGTCTATCAATAGTCTGAATATGTCTTTTAAGATCATAAGCGCCTGGTCCACTTCCATTGATCTGAAACTGATTCTTGCCAGGTTGTGGATCTGCTGAATTTTATGAAAGAAAACTATAGGAAATCTTTTTTCAAAATAAGAATCCAGTTCCATTGTTTTTTTTGTACCTGTGAAGGCAGCAGAAAAATCTCCTTTCCTGTAGTGCAGATAGGCATCAATAGGTACACAAATCAAATCATATAGTTTTTTTTCATCTTCACTCAGTGAAGATTTGTCTATGTATTTTCCTGCTCTTACTATAAGATTTTCAGCGGTAAGGATATTTCCATGTCTGGATTGTTCCAGAGCTTTCTGATAATTTTCATAGTAAAATAGGAATATTTTTTTATTTAAACATACAGAATTAATCATCTCATTCACATGTTCGTCAAATTTCAGCTGCTCTTTGTATTTTTGCTTGTTTAGCTTTTCCAGCTGATCTAGTTTACTATAAAGATTATCAAATTTTTTCATGGTATTTATTTTAAAAGGCACTTAAAACTTCTGATCCTTTTTGAGCAATTATATAGGATAAAGCGATCCTGTCTTCCATATTGAATTTAAATGACGGACAAGAAAAAATTCCCTCTTTCCATGTTTTAGGGCATGCTCCTCCACAGATAGGAAGTATTTTACAGGTATGGCACGGAGAGTTTGATTTGTTTTCCCTAATCAGGTCGTTCCAGTCAATAAATGGTCTTTCTTCCAATAAATTGCTGGGTTCTGTTCTGTTTAAATTTCCTAAAATATAACCGGATTTGTCATAAGCCGGAACATATGAAATTTCTGTACAGTTATAAATATTTCCGTAAGCATCTATCAGTTCTGCTTTTGGATCTATAGCCATACATGTCTGTTTTTTTCTGTTAGGTACCACAGGGGTATTGAATTCCTTTTTAAGGCAATACATCACCCAGTCAATCTCTTTATCTGCAAAGTTGGCAATTTCCAGAGACATCAGGTGGGCGTCATTTCCCCAGGAATGTATAGGGGCAACATAGAAACTGGAAAGCTTTTTATGAATTCCCAAAGAATTCAGCTCATCAATTAACAGGGTAACGCTGTCGTGATTGGTTTGATCTACATTACAGCGGATATTTACAGTAGTATTTAATTCAGAAAAACCTTCATAGTTGAATATATCAATAAGATTGTCGAGAATGATTCTGTAACTTTTCTCTCCTGATTTCAGGAATCTTCTTTTGTCATGGTATTCTTCTGTACCGTCTAATGTAATTTCAAAAAAGCTGAGGTGATAGTTTTTAACCAGATCCAGGAAAACATTCAATTTTAAAGACAACCCATTAGTTACCATTTTTGAAGAGTATCTTAAATTGTGCTTGTCGGCTAATGCTTTTAATCTTGGAGTTAATGCTTTAATATTGCTTAAGGCCATTAGCGGTTCCGCTCCAAACCAACCTATTTCCAGAGCGTCAAAATTATTTTCTCTTTCAAGTTTAAATTTTACCCTTTCAACAATAGCATCCATTTGTTCATTATTCAATAGGGCTTTGGTATGGTTTTGCCCACAGTATCCACATCCCAACTGGCAGTTGGCTGTAGGTTGTATCACCTGATACAACGTTCTGCTTTCGGCAATACTTGTTTTATTTTCTAGTATCACTTCATCCAGCTCATTTTCTTCTTTTGGTACAATGAGGTCTGATGCCAGAAGCTTAGAAAAAACATTCTCAGGAAGATCATCATAATTTTCATTTTCATACAGTAGGGCAGTGTGGCTTTCTAAAGCCATTGTTTCGCCACTCCTTGTAGAATAAAAAAGCACGGTATCATTTCCTACTTCCGATTTTATTTTATAATAAGAGTTTTTGAACATAGTATAGTTTTTAAAAGGGTTAAAAACCTCCATAACTATTGAAAATAGTTATGGAGGATAATTAATTTACTCTATAGTAGAGATTTCTTTAGTTGGAGTGGTTGGAGTTGTTGGAGTACAACCGATATTACAACCAGAGTTTACGTTTACTGTACACAGTGGTTGCCATCCTGCAGCCTGTCCACCTCTGATAGCTAATTGCTCATTTACACTAATGATTTCACCTCTATTTACAGCGTCTAATTGTACAGCACTGTAAATGTTCTTAAGTTTTGAATTTTTCATGTTAATTAAAATTTTAAATTAAAGTTTTTGGTAAAGTTTTGATACATTAACCTTCTTTGGTATTTGTTTGCAAACGGTTATATTTATTCGTAGTCGTGTATTGTGCACATACAAAACCGGAAATCATATTATTTTAATCTGTTTTTTTCATCACTGTTTCCTGCTTCTCTGCTTTTACTCCTAATATTTTTGTTTCCAAAGTTGTATCGTAGGGATAGCCTCAGTCTTCTGGTATCCGCATACACATTGTAGGTTTGGGTGATACCATTGGTGTATGTTGTGTTATCAGGATTACTTGTTTTTAAAATATCATCTATGCTAATAGAACATTGCAGGTTTTTATTGAGGAACAAGAACCTTAACCCGAGATCTAACCTCATCGACCCGCCTTGTTTATATATCAACCCTTTATTGGGTGCGTTGTAATTGTAATTAAGCTCTCCCGATACTGTTTTACTTTTATTAAGTACAAAACTGTTGTTTAGTGAGAAGGCGAAACCAAGCCCGCTTTGAGAAGGTACAGCATCTTTATACTGATCATCAATCTTGGTTTTTATATAATAAATATTGTATTGGGCATTGCTTTCTAACCAGCTCCATTTATTGAAAACATAATTCTGTGAAATTCCATAGGCATAGCTTTTATAATAATTTAACCTTGTAAAAACCTGAGTCAAATCATCTTTGACATAAGGGACCTGACTAAACCCGTTGCTTTTTAGCTGGGTGAAAAATGAAGTAAATAATTTTTCCTTATAAGTATGTGTCAGTTCAAAATTATGACTGATTGCTGGCTGTAAAAAAGGATTCCCCTCAGCATAAGAGTTGGCATTGAAATACCACTTAAAAGGGTTTAATTCCCAAAACGAAGGTCTGTTTATTCTTTTACTATAGCTCAGGTTGATGGTATTAGTCTCATTAATAGCTCTAAGTATGTAAAACGTTGGAAAAATTTTAAAATAATCATTTTTATATTCCGTATTGTTGGTGACAGATTTAGACGTAGTCTGGGTATATTCTGCTCTTGCCCCTAATTTTATCTGCCATTTTTCTCCAAAGCTTTTAGCAAGATCAAAATAGGCAGCCTGTATGTTTTCTCTGTATTGATAAGCATCAGTCTGTAACGGATCTACTACAGGAGTTCCAGTCGTCTGATCTATAAATTTTATGGAACTGTCGTTTTTTGTTGAAGTTAACTTCGCTCCATAAGTATAATTTGCAAACTTTGCAGGGTGGATAAAATCAATCTTAGCTGATAAGTTATTGATATCCTGTTGCCCTAGATTCTGTGCTGATAATTGTAACACATTGTTTTCATGCGTGTCAAAAAGCCTGTTTTTATCTTCCTTAAATTTGAAATAATCCAAATCAACAGAGAATTTTTTTCCTAAAGAATCAAGATCGTGTGTGAAATGCAGGTTTAATGAATTGTTCCAGTTTTTCACATCTGTTTCAGCAAGCGTTGATAAAATTTTATTTTCCTGACCTTGTCTGCTAAGTAGGTTTACAATATTCGTTTCCTGGACGTCCGGTGTGGAATTATAAAATTGAAAAATCGCTCCAATACTTGATTTTTTTGAAATCTGATAGTCCGCTGATACTTTTACACTCTGAACATCTTTGCTGTCCTTTCTTTTCACTTTACTCATCCATAAATAGGATGGATATTCAATATTTGATCTCTCGGTTACATTTTCATTTCCTTTTTTAGCATCCAGCATGATTGAAAATGAGTATCTGTCTTTGTTATAGTTAAATGTATTCCCCAGGGATAATGCAGGATAGCTGGTTTGTGTATAAGTAGTCCTTGTACTGTTACTCCAGGAATTCTGTTTTGCTTTTTTCAGCTGAATATTGATAATACCACTGTTCCCTTCAGCATCATATTTTGACGGAGGTGTGGTAATCACCTCTATACTTTTTATATTTTCAGATGAGGTGGCTCTTAGATAGTTCATCAGGGCTTCTCCTGATAACTGAACCATTTTTTCATCTATCATAACAGAAACAGAGCTTTTGCCAATAATACCGATAGTGTTTCCCTGAATGGCAACACCCGGTGTTTTTTTCAAAACCTCTACGGCATCAGAGCCGGAAGCTGTTATTGAGTTCTCAACATTAAAAACCAGTCTGTCAACCTTTCTTTCTATAAGTTTTTTCTTCATGTTGATCTCGACTTCCTGTATTTGCTTTTCGACTATCTTGTTCACAGAATCATTTTTTTTCTGTTGTGAAAACATAAAAACCGAAAATATAATACTAAGAGTAGAGATTGTTTTTTTCATTGATATTAGTTATTTCTGATGTTGATATGAGGCAGATAAAAAAATCTCACTACATTCTTGCTTTAGACAAATATGCTGTAAGCTTGAATGATTATCAAGGAAATGCTTTATAAATTCATGAATTTATCCCTGCCTTTTGATAAGTTTATTGATTTTAATTATCTGTAAATGAGTGTGTTGTGTTGTTTTTGTTATGTTTTTAAATTTCTATTAAATAAAAAAATATCAAGGAAAATTTATGTTGTTTTTTGAAAATTTGGCTCTGTATTTACAAAAAATAACCATAAATATGGCTGTAAATTTTACATTGGAAGTACAAAAAAACGTAGCTGATTGTTTTGGAAAGATGAAAATAGCATGATATATTTTTTATTGTTAAATAACCATATGTCTATTAAACCGATTTATGCGCTGTAAATATTTTATTGATTTTACAGTAAAATAAATAAATTAATAACATATTAGTAATATTTAATTTCTCCCCCAATAAGTACTTTTGACAATCTGTGCACACATCTACGGTTCATTTTTGAATTAAAAAATAAGTATCACAAAAATTTAAAATTTCGAAGCAGGTGATTTATCTGGTGTGTAGCTTGAATTAATACGATGCTTGATCTATCAACAGAGAATTACAAGAAATGATCAGTATAGCTTAATCAGAATAAGCTAAAATGTAAGAAGTTGAATTTTATAGATCAGGAATTTGCTATTATGACCCTGGTCATGCTTCAAAAATAGGATAATTTTTATATTTGATGCTTTGAAGATTATATTTCTGCCAATTAATACTTTGCCTGTCGGTAGTTTGCAAGGTTTTTCTTTTTTTGATGATTAAGATCATGGATTATAAGAATAATAATTGATATCTTTGGAGGAAGATAGAGTTTTCAAAACCTATTTTAAGTTATTGTTAACCTCCTGAATGGGAGGTTTTTTTGTTTCCATATTTTATGACCTTACTCATAAAAGCAGTACTATAAAGTATTGTAATTTCGATAACAAGTTTTTCATCGCCCGTTTATTTGAATTGTTCCCCGGAGAAGTCCGGGGTTTTTAATTTTATGATTATACTCATAATTACCTCTCTCAATCTTTTTTAATTTTATAAAACATTATTATCATCCATATTTATCTTTTATCTGCCTCCCATTCTTTCCGGGAGGCTTTTTTTTGAAAACATTGATGCTTCAGGTTCTTCTGAATGTTAAAAGATAACAATTTTACAATATGGAAAAAGCGTAAATTTTTAAATATACTCGTTAAATCATAAAAAAACCTCTAAATAAAATTTAGAGGTTTTTGAAGAGGTACCTAGCGGATTCGAACCGCTGTAGATGGTGTTGCAGACCACTGCCTAGCCGCTCGGCCAAAGTACCATTTTTACCATTTTTGAGGTGTGCAAATATAGTGAAATTTCTTAATGAACAAAAGTTTTCAGGCAATTTCTTTCTTTCCAAGACTGTCAATTTCGCTTTTTGCTTGAATTTCAGTCTGATAATTTTTGATGTTAATAACTCTTGTTTCGCTCCATTTATCATGCCAGCCATTCTCACCTAAAAAAGAGAGGGCATCAAAAGGAACAATTCTGGAGATATTCCGGATAAGATAATCATTGAAGGTAGGTTCTGTACCATCAATACAAATAACTTTAGTTCCTGTAATATACTTACCGATGGATCTTCCTTTGGTAAAGTATTCAATAAGGAAGGTGTATATAAAATAAATTAAAGAGGTTATCAGTATATCAACAAATCTATTCATTTGTGACATTTTATAAATAATTTTGATGAAAAAGTCAATGTTTGCAAGTTGATATAGTAGGGATGAAATAAACCCAAGAGCAAGAAATGCCAAAGTAATGACAAGCCTGTCAATAACAAAATTAGCGAACCTTGTCCACTTTTGGGATCTGTTTCTATCCACAATTACTAAATATTTTCTCATAGTTGGTTATTAGTTTTTATAATTAATTTTATTTGAAGTTTAAAATCCGTTGACAAGAAGTTTTAATGCTGCATTTGTATCAATTACAGCGGTAATTCCTGTGCTGTTCAGCAGGATTTTACTGGGTTTAAGATTAAAAACTTTTCCATTCATCTTTAACCCTTTATAATATTCTTTGTTAAAAGCATCTTCAATACTTTTTCTGGATGCTTCTTCCAGTTCCTGAGTTGGGATACCGTATTCCTCTTCAATCATTTTGACAATTTTCCCCTGAAATAATACGGAAGCTGTTTTTTGCAGGATATTGGTGGTTTTCAGTTTAAATTTGGTTTCTGATAAAACAATTTTTCTTTTTGCTTCGTCATACACCGGAATCCCTGAAATGATAGCTGTTCCTTTGATGTAGCCGTCGGTTTGGGCTTCGAGGATAACCCGGTTATCAACACCGTAGACTCTGATGTCTGTTACTTTTACTTTAGAATCCCGTATGTCAAATTCTTTATTTAAGAAAGTCTTTCTGGCCATGCTGCTGGCTTCTGTAAAAGGGATATTGGCTGTAGTCTGCAAAAGGAATTTATCTGCAACAGTAGGAGAGAAGTTGAAATTCGTTACTGCAGTTACAGGTTGAGAGGCCACAGGCTTACTTCCTGTAAAAGTTTCAGAATAAATATCCATTCCAAGTGTGGCATTGATCTGGTTCCCGTAGAATTTTAAAGGAGTGATATTGACCCCAACAGGGCTTATTTTCAGCCAAGTATTATATTCCTCAGAAATATTGAACGGCTGTAGAAAAGTATTCCAGGCCATTAATGCATATTGTTGAAAGTTCAGCTGGGTAGCCATTTGCTGATCAATGGTTTTACAGAATTTTTGCTGTTGTTCCCGGAGGCTTTTTTCAACAATAGGTGTGATAGGAATTTGTATTCTTCCATAATCCAGGACAGGTTTTGTAACCCATCTGAAGCCATTGGGCTGTGTATTGGTGGTAATGGTCCAGTTATTTTTTAAGCTTACGGTCGTATTAAAAGACATCACCGTTTCAAAGGTTGTATTTTGATACGTATACACGCCTAATGTTCCAATGCCTTTTTCTGCCCATATTTTTAAAGGAACTTCAATTAATAAGTTTTGGCTGGTTCCTCCTACCAGACGAATAGGCCTGGTTTTCCATACCTTTACTTTAAACTGGTCGTTATTATTATCGGTATAAGAGTCATCCTGATACACAAGCTCTTTTACCGAAGCATTGATCATATTACTAAGTTCCGAAAGAGGGATCGTTACCGGCATTGTAATACTGGATTTGATCTTTGGAAAATTGTAACTGGCTAATTGGTTATCAACGCTGGCCTGGCCAAAAGCATTGATACATGCTACTAAAAATAATATTTTAATGAATTTCAACGGTCTATCTTTTTTATGAAACGAAAATAAGAATTTTAATTTCCCGGTTTAAAACTTTTTTCAAGCTCAATGCTGGCTCCTCTCATCTCTCCCTGCATAGGAGGAGCCGTTTTGGTTACTCTGAGTCTGATGTAGTCAACCTGAGGAAAGTTGTCATGGATTTTAGATATTATTCTTCCTGCCACATGTTCCAGAAGTTTTGATTTGATCTTCATCTCGGTATGAATAATGTCATTGATATCTGCATAACTTATGGTGTCATTCAGATTATCGGATTCCGCAGCTTCCCAAAGATCAGTGTGAAGCTCCAGGTTTAGAATATAATATGTTCCTATAATATTCTCTTCCGGGAGTACACCGTGGTAGGCATATATTTTTACATCCTCAAGATATATTTTACTCATTGTCTCAAATTTTACTAAGCAAAAATCGCTTTAATTCTTCAAAATCCGAACTTATTTCTACAGTTTTTTTCTCCTTTTTCATAAGGTCACTCAATGCTTCGGGAATTTCCACTTTTACAGCAGTAGCTTTTTCTACGGCTTCAGGAAATTTTACAGGATGTGCAGTTCCGAGAATAAATCCTTTCTTGCCAGGATTTACTTCTAAGTACTGTTCCAGTGAGGTGAAGGCAACGGCGCTGTGAGGTTCAAGAATGTAATGATATTTTTTATAAACATCAGCAATAGTTTCTAAAGTCTGCTGGTCATCTACTGAATATCCGGAGACTTTATTTTTTAAATGATCAAACTGATGATCAAAAAGCTCTAAGATCCTCACAAAATTACTGGGATCTCCTACATCCATTGCATTGGATAGGGTAGCTATTGCTTTTTGAGGGATAAAATTTTGAGTATTCAGATAATCCGGAACTGTGTCATTTTCATTGCATGCCGCGATGAAATGCTCCGCCGGAAGCCCCCGGAAATGAGCCAGAAGCCCGGCACAAATATTCCCGAAATTTCCACTGGGAACACATATTACAGGTTTTTCAGTTTCATATTGGTTCCATTGTTTTAAGGCGAGTAAGTAATACATCTGTTGGGGAAGCCATCTTGCCACATTGATAGAATTGGCGGACGTCAAAAATAAATGATCATTAATTTCTTTATCTGAAAATGCTTGTTTTACCAGGCTTTGGCAGTCATCAAAACTTCCGTTGATCTCCAGTGCTGAAATATTCTCACCAAGTGCTGTGAGTTGTTTTTTCTGAACCGGGCTTACTCTGTTTTTGGGATAAAGGATAACTACATCAATTTCCGGAAGCTTATAAAAACCATGAGCAACGGCACCTCCTGTATCTCCTGAAGTGGCAACAAGTACCGTCACTTTTTTTCCCTGATCTTTTAAAAAATAGGAAAGACACCGGCTCATAAATCGGGCTCCAATATCTTTGAATGCTAAAGTAGGACCATGAAAAAGTTCTAAAATGGATATTTTATCGTTAATTTTTTTCAAAGGAATATCAAAACTGACCGTTTCTGAAACAATTTCCCACAATATCTCCTCGGGAATTTCATCTCCCACGAAATCTCTCATACACCTGTAAGCAATTTCTTCATGAGTATATTGATGAAGATTTTGAATAAACTCCTCTTCAAACTGAGGAATGCTTTCGGGGAAAAACAATCCTTTTTCTTTTCCCTGGCCTTTTATAGTTGCTGTTCTGAAATCAACTTTTTCTAAGCTGTCTTTTAAATTATAATAGTTCATCTGTATTATCTTCTATATTCTTAATTATACTTTTTCAATGATTTCAATCCCTGAAGGGTTTATTTTGGATACATATACCAAACTTTCAATCCCTGCTTCATCGTAAACAGACTTCATCATCAGGGCAATTTCCTCTGCTGTTTCTTTTTTCTCGGCCAGCATAAAAATAGAAGGTCCTGACCCTGAAATTCCACCTCCTAAGGCACCGATTTCTATACTTTTCATTTTAATTTCATCAAATTTTGGAATTAAAATACTTCTGACAGGCTCTATAATAACATCATTAAGGCTTCTGCCAATAAGAGAGAAATCGTTATTCTGAATCCCAGCTATTAACCCGGCGATATTTCCCCATTGCTCAACAGCACTTTTTAAAGAGATATTTTTCTTTAAGATTTGTCGCGAGTCCGATGTTTTTACTTCAACCTGAGGATGTACAGCGGCTACAAAAAGCTCAGGAGTATTCAACGGGATGATGTCGAGAGGATGGGTGGATTTTACCAATGTGATTCCACCATAAATACAAGGGGCAATATTGTCTGCGTGACGTACTCCCGAAGCAAGCTCTTCTCCAAACATGGCAAAATGAATCATCTCATCCGCAGATAATATATTTCCTAATAACACATTGGCACCAAAGGCAGCTCCGGCGGCACTTGCCGCACTGGAGCCGAGCCCGCTTCCCGGTTTTATATGTTTACGAATGATCACTTCAAAACCATGAAAAAGGTTAAAGTGTTCCTGAATCTTCAGCAATACAATGCCTGCCACATTTTTTAAAGGTTCTTCAGGAAGTCCGAAGAGATCTTCATGTTTTATAATAATGTCGGGAGCATCTAATATTCTCAGCTCCATTTCGTCATAAGGATCATGTATAGCCATTCCTAAAATATCAAACCCACAAACCAGATTGGCCACTGTAGCAGGTATTTTTAATCGTATTCTTTTCATAATTTCTGTTTTTTTTAAATTGAGCGCATAATATCTGCAAAAACACCGCTTGCCGTTACCTCAGCCCCAGCCCCGGCTCCTTTTACCACCAATGGCTGTTCGGAATATCGTAACGTTTGAAAAATGACTATATTATCTTTGCCATAAAGATGAAACAAGTCACTTTCCGGAGCTACATGCTGTAACCCTACATTGGCTTTTCCGTTTTTAAACTCGGCAGTATATTTTAAAATTTTGCCGGCTTTTCGGGATTCATTAAGCAGATTTTTAAAATGGTCTTCATGTTTTGTAAGCTTTTCATAAAAATCTTCTACACTTCCCTGCATACATTCTTCAGGAAGGAAACTGGTATTTTCTATTTCTTCAAATTGGAGCGGATATCCGGCTTCTCTGGCGAGGATTAAAATCTTGCGGGCTACATCAGTTCCTGAAAGATCAAGTCTGGGATCAGGTTCTGTGTATCCTTCTTTCTGAGCCTGTGCAACCACCTCGGAGAAAGTTCTGCTTCCATCATAATTATTAAAGACAAAATTTAATGTTCCGCTGAGTACGGCCTGAATTGATGTAATTCTATCACCACTCTTGATCAAATCACTGATAGTGCCTATAACCGGAAGCCCAGCCCCTACATTCGTTTCAAAATAGAAACTGCAACTGTGGTTTCTCGCTGCATTTTTTAATGTTTTATAGGTTTCAAAATCTGATGAGGCTGCTATTTTATTACAGGCAACAATATTAATACTCCTTTTTAACAGGCTTTCATAGACTTCCGGGATTTTAGAGCTTGCTGTAACATCTACGAAAACAGAATTCCGAAGATTACGGGATATAATTTCCTCTGCAAATCTTTGGGCAGAAGCTTTTTCACCCTGCTCTTTCCAGTCCGAATATTCCTCCCGGCTTATTCCCTGATCTGAAAATATCATGTGACGGCTATTGGACAACCCGGCAATTCTTAAATTAATCAGGAAATTTTCTCTCAGATAAGGATTCTGATTATAAATCTGCTGTATCAGTTTGGAACCTACATTACCTGTTCCACAGATATAAAGGTGGATTTGTTTTATTTCAGATTCAAAAAATTCTTCATGAAGGATATTGACTGTTTTTTTGGTGTCATTTTCTGAAATGACTATGCTGATATTTCTTTCCGAGGAGCCCTGTGCAATAGCTCTTATATTGATGCCATTATTTCCAAGGCACCCGAACATTTTAGCACTCACACCACTTCTGCTTTTCATATTTTCTCCTATCAGGGCAATAATAGAAAGCCCGGGTTCTATTTTTACCGGAGCAATTCTTTTTAGATTAATATCATCTGCAAAAGAAGCGTTGATGGCAGCTTCTGCATAAAAAATATCCTTTTCATTAATGGCTATGGTGATAGAATGTTCCGAAGAACCCTGGGTAATAAGAATGATATTAACCTTTTCATGGCTCAGGCATTGGAATAGCTTTGCAGAAATCCCCGGGATACCTACCATTCCACTTCCTTCTAAAGTAAGAAGAGCAATACTACTCATGTTTGATATTCCTACTGCAATTTGTTTTTCATCATTCTCCGAAGCTGTTAGATGATGGGATACCAATGTTCCCCGGGCATCAGGATCAAAAGTATTCTTGATTTTAAGATCAATATTTTTTATCATCACAGGTTGGATGGAAGGTGGGTATAGCACTTTAGCTCCGAAATGGGAAAGTTCCATTGCTTCATGATAAGAGATTTCTGCAATAGGTTTTGCATTGGATGCCAAACGGGGATCGGCAGTCATCATTCCGTTTACGTCTGTCCATATCTGAAGTTCATCAGCCTGAATGGCCGCAGCAATGATAGAAGCAGTGTAATCGGAACCTCCCCGCCCTAACGTTGTTGTATTGTTTTTTTCATCACGGGCAATAAAACCGGGGCAGATAATGATTTGATTCTGATGTTCGCTGAGATATTTTTTCAGATTGTCTCCTGTATGATCAAAATGTACTTTAGCATTGGTAAAACTGCTGTCGGTTCTAATCAGTTCTCCAGCATTCATCCACAGGCAGTCTAAACCTTCAGACTGAAGTCTTGCTGCAATAATATTTGAAGATAAAAATTCTCCGTATGAAGCTATTTTATCTTTTATTCTGGGGGTAAATTCACCTAATACAAAAATGCCATTATAAAAATCCTCCAGATCATTAAAATGTTTTTTAACAAAACTCAGCCATGAACTTTGTTCTAAAACAGGGATAAGCTCTTTGACCAAGATTAAATGTTTCTCTTCAAGATTCTTGATAAGCTGCAAGTAATTTTCATTTTTTTGAGAGGCATATTCAGCTGCTTTAATCAGCTGATCCGTTACACCATGAAGTGCGGATACTACAACGACTGCTCTGCTTTGCAATGATTCTCTTTTTATAATATTTTCTACCAGCAAAATATTTTGGGAGGTGGCGACTGATGTTCCGCCAAATTTTAAAATTTTCATCAATTATTTATTTAAGGTTGGATAAAACAAAATGTTTACTCTTTAGAAAAAAGAGTACAGGTACCGGAAATAATATGTGAAAATTTACCCCGTTATGGGGTAGTTGTTGTAGTTGTAAATGTAGAAACAGAAGATATGCCTGAAATAGGTAATTTCAGAGCAGAAATATCAGATATGTTTCTTAATAAATTCATTTACAAGACAAATGTACAAATTAATTTGAAATGGCAAATTATTTCAGATAGTTTATTTTAATTCCTTTTTTGGAGAAATATTTGTTAAAATATTAGATTTAACTAATTAAAAATCTTACTTTTAGTGTATTAACCATAATAAAAATAAGCATGCGAAATTTAAAAAAAATCCACAGACAAAATCTAAAGTCTGTGAATGGCGGAGGTATTGGTGTTTGTAATGAATACTGTCCTGATGGACCGTATGGACCTGACCAGCCAAAATCCTGTGGCGACTATCACGGGTTACCGGAGTGCTGCAAAGGTAGAGTGTTGGTAAGCTATGAGTGCTTTGATCCTCATTAATTTAATATAAGAAATGCCTATCTTTTTTTACAAATCATTAAATAATAACATTATGAAAACAATTAAAAAATTATCAAGAGACGAGAAAAAAATGATTAATGGTGGTGCAACACAAATCCAGATTGAAGCATGTGGTGGTGAACAGTTTGTATGTTTTATGGGAGGCGGTAGATGGGGATGCTGGCTAAAACCTGGAGGAAAATGTTATGCACCTATGTTATAAACAAAAAATATTGTAAGCTTAACCTATTAAAATGAATATCATATGAAAAAGTTATCAAGAAATAAACTGAAGAATATTAAAGGTGCCGATTCATCTATTTGTGCAGGATGTCCTACTCAAAATAAGTATGGCCCTGGTCCTGAATACAACCAAACTTGCGATAATTATTTTGCCTTACCCGAATACTGCAAAGAAAGGAATTGTGTAAGAGTAAGTATTTATTGTTTTGGAGATTGGTAACTGAAAACTGATTTAATTACTATCTCCGGATAGACGACGAATATAAAAAAAGCACTGTGACAACAGTGCTTTTTGCTTATTTTATGCTTTTTGAAAGATCAAGCATCGCCTCAATGGGTTTTAATGCTCTTAATCTTAATTCTTCGTCGATAAGAATTTCCGGAAGTTCATATTTCATACACAAATACAGTTTCTCCATTGTATTGCGTTTCATATAGAAACATTCCGAACAGTTACAGCTTTCATCGAAAACTAATGCCGGGATCAATTCTTTATGAGGAGCACGTTTTCTCATTTCATGAAGGATTCCTTCTTCTGTGGCAATGATGAATTTCTGACAGTCATCTTTTTCTACATAATTCAATAGAGCGGATGTGGAACCAATAAAGTGAGCCAGTTTTAGTACGGCTTCTTCACTTTCCGGGTGCGCTATCAGTTTGGCATCAGGATTATCCGCTAATTGCTTGGCAATTCTCTCCATAGAAAATGCTTCATGTACTATACAGCTTCCATCCCAAAGGATCATATCACGGCCGGTTTTCTTAGATAAGTATCTTCCTAAGTTTTTATCCGGGGCAAAAATGATCGGCCGGTCGGTCGGTAATGCTTCAATTACGGTTTCCGCATTTGAACTTGTTACAATGATATCACTTTCCGCTTTTGTTTCTGCGTTACAGTTGATGTAAGTAGCAATTAAGGCATTGGGATGCTGCTCGCGCATTTTTCTCAATCCTTCTCCGGAACATCCGTCTGCCAAAGAGCATCCTGCCATAGTGTCTGGAAGAACTACTTTTTTAGTTGGGTTCAGAATTTTTGCAGCTTCTGCCATGAAATGCACTCCACAGAATACAATCATATCAGCATTTGTATCTTTAGCCTGCCTTGCCAGCTGTAAAGAATCTCCAAGGAAATCAGCAATATCCTGAATTTCTCCCGGTTGGTAATAGTGGGCAAGAATGACAGCATTCTTCTCTTCTTTAAGTTTAAGAATGGCTTTTACCAATTCTTCACCCTGAGGAATTGCTATATCCTTTATATCCAGAAATCCCTTTACAGGAATTGCAGATTTAGCTTTTTCTAATGTTTCGGTACTCATATCAACCTCAATTTTTTTTCTTTATAGAAGGTATAGGTAGATTGTAGTCTGTAAAAAGTGATCCACATATTTTTAACTGACTTCTATGTCTACATTCTAGTTTCTTTCTATAAAACTTTTTATTAAACTTTCTATTTCTATTTTAGCTTGGTCAAGATCACTGTTGATGACGATCTTGTCAAAATCCTTTGCATAGGACATTTCTTCTTCTGCCTTTGCTACGCGGGTTTTGATGGTTTCAGCATCATCTGTATTTCTTGAAATCAATCTTCGTTCCAATTCTTCAATGGAAGGGGGTTCTATAAAAATAGACAGTGCTTTCTCACCAAAATATTTTTTTAAAGAAATCCCTCCTTTTACATCTACATCAAAAATAACAACTTTTCCCTGATTCCAGATTTTTTCTACCTCAGATTTTAAAGTACCGTAATATTTATCAGTATATACTTCCTCATATTCTACAAAAGCTCCTTTTGCAATTTTCTCTCTAAACTGATCAGGAGTTAAAAAATGATAATCTACTGCATGAACCTCACTTCCTCTCGGTTGTCTTGTTGTACAGGAGATTGAAAACTTCAGCTCCGGAAATGTTTCCAAAGAATACTTTACCAATGTAGTTTTTCCGCTCCCGGATGGTGCTGAAAATATAATTACTTTATCCATTTAGATTTTAGAGATTTTTAGATGAGAGACAGGAGACCAAATCTCTCATCTCATGTCTATAGGTCTATCGTCTATAATACGTTTAACGTCTGTTCTTTAATTTTTTCCAAATCATCTTTCATCATAACCACAAGCTTCTGAATTTGGGCATGATTGGCTTTTGAACCTAATGTATTGATCTCTCTTCCGATTTCCTGAGAAATAAAGCCCAGTTTTTTTCCATTGAAAGATTCATTATCCATTACTTCTTTATAATATTTCAAATGTTGGGTAAGTCTTACCTTTTCCTCTGAAATATCAAGCTTCTCTGTGAAGTAAGCCATTTCCTGGTAGAAACGTGTTTCATCTACATTTTCAAATTCTTTCAAAGATTTCTGATAACGTTCTTTCACACTGATAATTCTTTCTTCTTCAAAAGGAATCACTTCACCAAGATATTTATCAATATTCTGGATGTTTCTGTTTAATTCTTCATGTAAAATGCTTCCTTCAGTTTTTCTGAACTCTTCAAAACGGTCAATAGCTGCACTGACAATTTTTGCCAAAGCTTCCCATTCCCCATCTGTAAGTTCATCAGGTCTTGAAGTAATGGCATCAGGAAGTCTTACTGCCATTTTAAGATATTCATAATCAGGCCCGTCTGAAGTAATGGTTTTAAGTTCATTGATGTATGAATCAATTAAATTTTTATTGATTTTTACATCGTTAGACTCTTCCAGGTTCTCCAGATTAACGTAGCAGTCTACCTTTCCACGGATAATTCTATCGTTAAGAATTTTTCTGATTTCAAATTCTTTTTCTTTATAACGTAAAGGAATCTTGATATTTAAATCAAAGCTCTTGCTGTTCAATGATTTAATATCTATTGTTATTTTTTTTCCTTCAAAAACACCTTCGGCTCTACCGAAGCCAGTCATTGATAAAATCATAGTTTTTTATTGTTCTACAAAGATAAACATTTAAATTAGCACTGTGAAATCTGTAAAGATTCTATCTGACCGATAAAATAATGAATGTGAACTGATGAAAAATTTGATTTCTGTAGTAGGACCCACCGGAATTGGTAAAACAAGATTGGCAATTGACCTGGCTCAATATTTCAATACAGAGATTGTTTCCTGTGATTCCAGACAGTTTTTTAAAGAAATGAAAATTGGGACAGCTTCTCCTTCTGAAGAGGAACTGGCTGAAGCTCCTCATCATTTTATAGGGAATCTTTCCGTTGAAGAATATTATTCTATCGGGCAATATGAAGAAGATGCTTTGCAAAAACTTAATGAACTTTTTAAAGATCACGATACCGTAATTCTTGTGGGTGGCAGTATGATGTATGAAAAAGCAGTGATTGAAGGCTTAAATGATCTGCCGGAAGCTAATCTTGAAAACCAGGAAAAGCTTCAGGGAATAATGGAGCAGGAAGGTATAGAAAAGCTTCAGGAGATTTTAAAAGAGCTTGATCCGGAGTATTTTGAAGTAGTGGATATTCACAACCACCGGAGACTTCTTCGTGCCATTGATGTGATCTGGCAGACTCAAAAAAAATATTCTGAACTGATTGCCACTTCCCAGGATTCCAGAGATTTTAAGGTGATCAGAATTGGAATAGAGGCTCCAAGAGAAGAATTGTATGACAGAATCAACCGCAGGGTAGATATAATGATGGAGAAAGGCTTACTGAAAGAGGTGAAAGGGCTTGAAAAATTCAAAGGGCTGACAGCTTTAAATACGGTAGGCTATGCTGAATTATTCAAATACTTTGACGGAGAATGGGATCTGGATTTTGCGGTATCTGAAATTAAAAAAAACAGCCGCAGGTATGCTAAACGCCAGCTGACCTGGTATAGAAAAGCAGATGATATCTACTATTTATCATTAGGTTACAGCCAAAATGATTTCAATAATTTAATTGAATATCTTTCTATTCAAAATATATAATGGGATAATATTGATTTTAGAGAAATACTTAATATATCATTGATATAATCATTATTTTTTTTCGTAATTAGCTTTATATGTGTTTTTTATATTAAATTTCCTTACTAATACATAAGAGATTTTTAAAAACACAATTTAACACCATTATGAAGAAATTAATTATTTCAGGATTGGCATTTATTATGGTCTTTTTCACAAGTTGTGAAAGAGTTTCCAGCCAGGAAAATCAACAAGGTACCGCAGAAAACCGCATTGCGAATACAGCTATGCGAATTGAGAATCCATTAGGAATTCCTCTTCCGTCAGAAATCAGCAGTACAGAAACGGTATGCATTCTATTGAGACATGCAGAAAAAGAAAATTTTGGAACTGATCCTAATCTTACCAGTGCCGGGAAGTTGAGGGCAGATGAATTAAAGCGCTTATTGGAAAATGTTCATATAGATAATATTTATACCACCCCATATAACCGCACCCGGCAAACAGCCAGCCCATTAGCGGTGAGCAAAGGAATTACGATTAAAGAATATACACCAGCTACTACCATTGCTGCTACTCAATTATTTATCAACAGCATTCTTGCCCAAAATCAGGGGAAAGTTGTAGTTATTGTTGGGCATTCAAATACAGTTCCTGATATGGTAAAAGTATTGAGTAATAACACATTGAATGTGACAATTAGTGAAACCCAGTTTGATAATATATTTATTACAAAAAACTCTGCTACAGCGGGATCCGTATTTGCAGTTCAAAAAAAATATGGTCAAAGCACACCCTGATCTGTCAGAACATTATGGGTTTAAATAAAAATGCAGTCCTGAAAGAGGACTGCATGATAACAATATAATTTAATTTACTACTTCCAACCGCCACCAAGCGCTCTGTATAAATCTACAATGCTGCTTAATCTCTGTCTTTTAATGGAAGCCAGATTCAGCTCTGCCTGAAGTGAGTTGCCCTGTGCGGTAATTACTTCGAGATAATTGGCTGAACCTCCTCTATAAAGAAGCTGTGCACTTTTAATTCCGTCTTTTAATGTAGTAGACTGTTCCGCTGCTTTTTGTTCCTGGATTTTTAAATTTTCGTTAGAAACCAGGGCATCAGAAACTTCACCCACGGCATTCAATACCGATTGGCGGAAGGCCAAAACATTTTTTTCTCTTTGAATTTTGGCTACTTCGAGATCCGTTTTCAGTTGCCTTTTCTGGAAAATAGGTTGGGTAATTCCTCCTAAAACAGATCCGAATAATGATGCCGGAATCTGAAACCAGTTATCAAATTTGAAGGAATTGACCCCTCCGTTAGCTGTAATCTTTAAGGCAGGATACATATTGGCCTGTGCAATTCCGACAAAAGCATTGGACTCCAGTAAAACAAGCTCCTGCTGGCGTACATCTGGTCTGCGGCTTACCATAGCTGCCGGAAGACCGGTAGTTATATTCTGTGGTAAAGATGTATCAACCATTTCAATCGTTCTGTTTATTTTACTAGGGATTTCTCCTACCAAAATACTTAGAGCATTTTCCTGAATAGCAATATTCTGTTCCAATTGAGAAATCAGCAGTTCTGTTGCCTGCTTCTGCGCTGCAGACTGTTGTACCCCTAAAGAAGTAGTATCACCGCTTTCCCACATTTTCTGGGTAATCAGCAATGTATTACTACTCAATTCCAGATTGGATTTTGCAATTACCAGTTGTTTATCAAGCATCAGCAGGTTATAATATCCCTGAGCAATAGCTGCTACAACCTGGGTCTGGATAGCTTTTGAGCCTTCATAAGTCTGCAGATACTGCATTCTTGAAACTTCCTGCTGGTTTTTGATCTTCCCCCAAATATCAGCTTCCCATGAAAGGTTGAATGCTGCATTATAATCCTCAACATGACTTTGTCCTAAAAATAAATTTAAGCTTTGCCCGTTCATGCTGTTTTTGGATGGTTTAGAAATCTGGCCGGACACTCCAAAACCCACATCAGGATATTGCATATATTTTGCCTGTTTCAATTTTTCCTGTGAAGCGGCAACCTGCTTTAATGCAATCTGAAGGTCATAATTATTTTTAATTCCTTTTTCAATCAACCCCTGTAAAATAGAGTCACTGAAAAATTCTTTCCATTCCAGGTTGGCAATGCTTGCCGTATCAGCAGTTGCTGTATACTGGAACTTTTCCGGAAGCGGAAGGTCCGGTTCTGTGTATGCCAGTTTGGACACACACGAAACAGAGCCTAAAGCCAGCGCAAACGTTAATATAATATTTTTTACTCTTTTCATTGTTTAATAGGCTTTTAAAGGATACAAAATTCTTAGGGACAGTTTATAGAGGTACAGCTTGTAGTTTAAAATAATTAAAGTGTACCCTTTTGTTACGTTATTGTTTCTATATCCCTAAGATTTGTCAATAATTTTAATGAACAGCTGGTAAAGCCTGCTCTTGCTGTAGTTTTTTCTGAAGTCTTTTCTTTTTTCTGCTTGGCATTTTTTCATGCAGATATTGGAAGATCACATACATTACCGGGATAATGAAAATTCCGAAAATAACTCCTGTAAGCATTCCTCCTACAGTACTGTACCCGATGGAATGGTTTCCTTTTGCAGAAGCACCCTGTGTCCATACTAATGGAAGCATACCCACGATAAAGGCAAAAGAGGTCATTAAGATGGGTCTTAAACGTAATCTTGAAGCTTGAAGAGCCGATTCAATCAGTGATTTTCCTGCATTTCTTCTCTGAACAGCAAATTCTACAATCAGGATGGCATTTTTTGCTAAAAGCCCTACAAGCATGATGAGCCCCACCTGCACATAAATGTTATTATCAATTCCGGCTAATCCTGTGAAGGCAAATACCCCAAAGACTCCTGTAGGAATGGTAAGGATAACGGCAAACGGAAGAATATAACTTTCATACTGAGCTGCCAGCAGGAAGTATACAAAGAGGATACTTAAAAGGAAGATAAATACAGTTTGTCCACCTGTTTTAATCTCTTCACGGGTAATTCCTGTCCATTCATAGCCATAGCCTCTGGGAAGGGATTTCTGTGCTACCTCTTCTACAGCCTTAATGGCATCACCGGTACTGTATCCAGGTTTTGGCGTTCCATTAATAGTTACGGCATTGAAAAGGTTATTTCTTGTTACGGTTTCAGGGCCAAAAGTTCTTTTTAAAGTAACCAGGGTCTTGGCAGGAACCATTTCTCCGGATTTATTTTTAACATAAATTCCTTCTAAAGAGTTAATATCCGTACGATAAGGAATATCTGCCTGGGCCATTACTCTGTAATATTTACCAAACCTGTTGAAATCCGAGACAAAGCTACTTCCATAATAAATCTGCATAGTCTGCATCAATTCAGTTATAGAAACTCCAAGCTGGTTGGCTTTGTCTGTATCTACATCAATAGTATACTGTGGGTTTCCGGCGGCATACGTTGTAAAGGCAAATGCAATTTCCGGACGTTTCATCAGTTCTCCGATGAATGCCTGTGTGGTGGTTCCCAATTGTTCAAAAGTACCGTTTGTCTTATCCTGAAGCATGAATTCAAAACCGGAAACGTTACCGAAACCTTGTACAGTAGGGAAGTTGAAGAAGAATGCGTTGGCATCTTTTACCTGGCTTACCTTTCCTGTCAACGTTGCGGCAATCTGGTCAGGATCTTTCATATCCCCACGTTTGTCATAATCTTTAAGCTTGATAAAACCTGCAGAATAAGGAGAAGCATTGGCATTACTGATGAAGTTCATCCCGTCTGCTACCCAAAGGTGATTGGTTGCTTTTTCGCCGTTAATGATTTTATCAATTTGTGCAGTTGCTCTGTGAGTTCTTTCCAGTGAGCTTCCCGGAGGTGTGTTCACGGCATATAATACGAATCCCTGATCTTCTGTCGGAATAAATCCTGAGGGTGCTTTTTTAATAAGGAAAATACTTACCGCTGTAATAAGGACAAGACCTCCTACAGCCACCCATTTATTTTTAATTAAAAACTTAAGACTGTAAATGTATTTTCTGGTCATATTGTTAAAGCTCACATTAAATGCATTGAAGAATCTCGCTCCAAAACCTTTTTTATGACCATGTTCACCATGCTCACCCTGAGGATCATTTAAGAACATGGCACATAAAGCGGGGCTTAATGTCAATGCATTTACTGCAGAAATCAGGATGGCAATTGCCAGAGTGAAAGCAAACTGTCTGTAGAAGACCCCTGCCGGGCCCTGCATAAATCCTACCGGAATAAATACAGCACACATCACCAATGTAATGGAAATAATAGCTCCGGAAATTTCACTCATAGAGTTCATGGTAGCTTGTTCCACGGGCATGCCTGTATGTTCCATTTTAGAATGGACGGCTTCCACTACTACAATGGCATCATCCACTACAATACCAATGGCCAGTACCAAAGCAAATAATGTAAGCATATTGATACTGAAACCGAACAGCTGCAGGAAGAAAAACGTCCCGATAATAGCAACCGGTACTGCAATAGCCGGTATAAGCGTAGATCTGAAATCCTGAAGGAAAATATACACCACAATAAATACCAGAATGAAAGCGATCACCAATGTCTCAACAACCTGATGAATAGAAGCGTCCAAAAAGTCCTTGGAGTTATACATGATAATTGGCTTTACCCCTTTTGGCAGGGTAGTATTCAATACATCAACCTGTTTTTCAATTTCTGTAAGGATCTCATTGGCATTAGAACCGGCAGTTTGTAAAATAGCAAATCCTGCAACCGGTTTTCCGTCTACTCTGTTTGTTGCAGTATAAGTATAAGAACCAAATTCTACTCTTGCAACATCTTTTAATCTTAGGAATGATCCGTCATTATTTGCTTTAATGGCGATACTTTCGTAATCTTCATTTTTGTTCAGCTTTCCTTTATATTTAAGGATATACTCGTAAGTTTCTTTACTTCCCTGTCCAAGACGGCCTGGGGCCGCTTCAAGGTTGTGGTCTTTGATTGCAGCGAGAACTTCCTGAGGAGAAAGATTATTGGCTGCCAGTCTATCCGGTTTCAGCCAGATTCTCATGGAATAATCTCTTGTTCCAAATACCTGAGCCTGTGCTACTCCCGGAATACGCTGTATTTGGGGAATGACATTGATCTTCAGGTAATTTTGTAAGAAAAGCTCGTCGTATTGTTTCGGATCATCACTGGTAAGTCCCATAAACATAATCATACTGTTTTGAACTTTCTGTGTTGAAATTCCGGCCTGTACTACTTCCTGAGGAAGCTGGCTCATTGCTTTTGATACACGGTTTTGTACGTTTACTGCTGCATTATCAGCATCAGCTCCCTGTTTGAAGAAAACACTCAGTGTCATGGTTCCGTCATTACTGGAATTGGAGGTCATATAAGTCATATTCTCAACTCCATTCACAGCTTCCTCAATGGGGGTAGCTACAGAACGAGCCACTACTTCGGCATTCGCTCCCGGATAAAAAGCCGTTACCTGAACACTTGGCGGAGCAATATCCGGAAAGAGGGCAATCGGTAAATTAAAGAGAGACAAGGCTCCCAATAACAAAAGTATTATGGAGATGACCGTTGAAAGTACCGGTCTTTCTATAAATTGTTTTAACATAAGAAGTTTATTTTTTTAAGTCTTCTGTATTCGGAAAAGGACTATAAAGGTTTTGCTTTCAATAAGCTGTCAGACGAAATTGCTTTTGGCTTGATCGAAGCTCCATCCTTTAAGCTTCCTATTCCGGTGTAGACGATTTTGTCTCCGGAATGAAGACCTTCAGAGATGAAGTAATAGCTGTCTGTTTTTCCGGAAATCTTTATCGGTCTGCTTGTTACTTTCTGGTCTTTTCCTAAGATGTAGACATATGTTTTGTCCTGAATTTCAAAAGTAGATTCCTGTGGAATAACTACAGCATTGGATAATAGTTGAGGCATACGTACCCTTCCCGTATTTCCGGTTCTCAAAGATCCCTGTGCATTAGGGAAAACTGCCCGTACGCTGATAGCTCCGGTTGTTTTATCAAACTGCCCGTCTACAATACTTAGTTTTCCTTTTTGAGGATAGATACTGTTATCGGCGATTACCAGTTCTACCATTGGCATATTTTTCAGTTTCTCTTCTAAAGTAGCACCTGGATATTTATTTTGAAAAGCAATAAAATCAAGTTCACTTAAAGAGAAATAGGCATAAATTTCACTGATGTCTGATAATAAAGTCAATGGATTAGGATCTGTTCTGGAGATCAGGCTTCCTTTTTTATAAGGAAGCCTTCCAATATAACCGCTTACCGGTGCTGTAATAGTTGTAAATCCTACATTGATCCTTGCGCTTCCTACTGATGCTCTGGCCTGGGCTGCCGCTGCAACCGCAGCTTCATAGTTGGCTTTCGCTGTTTTAAGCTGTACATCAGACACTACTTTTGCAGCAACCAATGGCTGAAGTCTGTCAACTTCTACTTTTGCTTTCTGTATATTAGCATGGGCCACTTGGAGATTGGCTTGTGCCATATTCATCTGTTCACCATAGCTTCTGGAGTCTATTTTAAATAAAGGCTGTCCGGCTCTTACATAAGCTCCTTCTTCTACATAGATCCTATCAAGATATCCATCTACCTGAGATCTGATTTCTACATTGTTTTTTCCTTCTAAAGCAGTAGGAAGTTCCTGATAAGTGGTGGCAGGAGAGGTGATAACGGTATAAACCGGAAGTTCAGGTGCTGGCGGTGCGGCGTTAGATCCTTCGGCAGCCTTGGTGCAACTCTGTAAAAGAATTATACTTGAGATAAGTACAATAAACTTTGTTTTTCCAGGTATTTTCATTTTGAGTTTAATTTTTTTAATGAAGTGTTAGATTTAAGTAATATTCCTTGTAATAAATGCTGTTTTTTTTCCTAACAGTGTTAATAATTTGTTCAAAAAAAATTACATAATTTTTAATGTCCGATAAAGTTGAATGTTCCCATAATTGAATTTTTAAAATATATATAATGTATGAAGGTGTGAGGTGTAAGTGTGTTAATTTTGCTAACGGTGTTAATGTTTAAAGAAAAAATCCTTACTTTTACCGATTAAATTGTATAAGTTTTACATAATAATTTTAGTTTTTATCAGGTTTGAATGAATTATTTATATTAATTCAGTGTTAAATTTCCTAACGGTGTTAATTTTTAGCTCAAAAAAAATCTATAAAGATCTGATAAAAGACGAAACAGTTTCATCTAAAGATGATTTATTCATAGTAGACGGGATATCTGCCGTACGCATCATCATAATGGAAATCATTCCGTGAACTGCTGAAAACAGGGCATGAGACATATGACATGCATTATCCGGATTGGATCCGTTTTTCTTGATAATTTCATAGGTACATTCATAAATCATTTCCTGAAAAGATGAAAATTCTTTTTTCATCTGGCCTTTTCCACAGCACTGCATTCCCAAACCAAACATAAGCTGGTAGTATTCTTTATTTTTAAAAGCAAAATTCCAGTAGGCATCTACAATAGCCACAAGCTGATCCTCCGGACTGTCATGTTTCTTCTGAGCTTTTAATAATTCTATATGTAAATTGTGAAAGCCATCTAAAGAAATTTCAAATAGGATGGCCTCTTTATTTTCAAAATAATCGTAGACTACCGGTGCGCTGTATTCAATAGCATCTGCTATTTTACGCATGGATAGTGAAGCCCAGCCTTCAGTTTTCGCCAATGTGAAAGCAGCCTGCAAAATATTTGCACGGATGGATTCTTTTTCTCTTTGACGGCGTTCATGTAGGCCCATGATATTTATTTACTAACAGTGTTAGCAAAACTACAAACTTTTGAACATAACTTCCAAATGTTATTTTAATTTTAACATTTAATAGATATTGATAGAAGTAGCTCAAAGCTGTAAGAATGGGAGCTAGAGACCTCTTTTTGAATGTAATTTAAAAATCTTATAAAAAATAAGTAAAGTGAAAATCAATACAATTGATGATCAAGAGTTTTTAAGTGGCATATAACTTCCATCCTCTATTAAATAAAAATAAAAATGTCTTATTCAGAACGCAGTTTATTAATAAAAGAAATTTTTATCTTTGTGAACAAAGAAATAAGGTATGAATACTCCCTCAAATATGTTGGCATTAGGAACCAAAGCTCCCTTTTTTGAGCTTCCAAACCCATCAAAAACGAATGAAATACAGTCTTTAGAAGATCTGAAAGGCGAAAAAGGTACATTAGTGATCTTCATGTGTAACCATTGTCCATTTGTTCTTCATGTGATCGATAAGATCAACGAACTATATGAAGATTATAATGATAAAGGAATTGAATTCATTGCCATTAATGCGAATGATATTGAAAAATATCCTGCTGATTCTCCTGAAAAAATGATTGAGTTCCAAATCGAAAAGAATTTTGATTTCCCTTATTTATTTGACGAAAGCCAGGCTGTAGCAAAAGCTTATGAAGCGGCATGTACACCGGATTTTTATTTCTTTGATGATAAATTGGACCTTGTCTACAGAGGTCAGATGGATGATTCAAGACCTGGGAATAATAAAGATGTAACCGGAGAAGATTTAATTATTGCTTTTGAAAATCTTTTGGCTGGTGAAGCACAGGAAGAAATTCAGAGACCAAGCATGGGATGTAATATTAAATGGAAATAAATAGGTTATTGGCTTTTAATTGCCATTTCTTATGTATCATGATATAAAGGCTGTTCTTTTTAAGGACAGCTTTTTTATTTTCTCTTAGATTTCTCAGGTGTATTGTGCTGCTATTATTTCACTCGCAGATTTAACGGGTGCACAATGATAGTAACGTAATTATATCACCCTATAACGCAAGCAACAGTTCAATCTGCGAGAATTTTTATGCTTGGATTCCTGCGGAATGACAAAGTATGTGGGTAAACTAAGCGCAATATTTGTCATCCTATGTTTGTAAAATATTAATTTTATTATACATTTCACCTTATTTGAGAATAGTTCTTAATAAACTCTGAAGGTGTTTTTCCTGTGTATTTTTTAAACATCCTGTTGAAGTAGGTCACATTATTAAAACCACAGCTATAGCTGCATTCTGAAATGGTTTTATCCTGAGCCATCAAAAGACAGGCTTTATTAATCCGGTATCGGTTTACAAATTCTGTAAAAGTGATCTGAGTTGCTTTTTTAAAGAAATTGCAAAAGGCCGGTAAAGTAAGGTTCGCCAGTTTTGCTACTTCTTCAATATTAATTTCTTTATCATAATGATGCTCTACATAGGTGAAAATATTTTCCAGTCGGGTTTTATTCTTTGAAATGATGGTGTAAGGCATGATTTCCTTATTTAAAAGCTCATAGTCTTTACATGTAGAGAGTTCGAAAAGAATATCAAGAAGTATTAAATATCTTTTGTAACCATCAGACTCAAGCATGAGTTTAAGTTTTGGAAGCACTGCTTTTTTTACTTTGTGATGAAAGTGAATGCCATATTTCGAAAGTTCCAGTAAGTTTTTAATAGATCTGGCTTCTACTTCCTGTTCAGGGAACTGAAGAATTTCTTCTTTAAACTGAAGTACAATTTCTTCATGGGGATCAATGGAATTTAAACCAAATCCGGAATGGGGAATATTGGATCCGATAAGAACGAGATCTCCATGGGTATAATTACTTTTATGATAACCCACATGGCGGGTTCCGTTCCCGGAAATTACACAGACCAGCTCAATTTCGGGATGATAATGATATTCCCATTTGAATTCCGAAATAGGGGAATTATTATGAATAGTACGGAACGAGCTTTTCTCATTGGGAATGACTCTTTCAAAAGTAACTTTCATTTAATTAATCATATTTAATCATTAAAAATACTAATTATATTAATATTGTTCAAATATTGATTTACTGTGTTAAATTATCGTTAACACAAATGCTTCTATCTTAGCCGACAAGAAATGATCTGAATGAAAAATTTCAATATAAAGGCTGTATTATTTTTAAATTATTTTGTTTTCGCAATTCTTTTGAATTCTGTGGGAACAGTTATTCTCCAGGTTCAGCAGAATTTTGGAATTTCAAAATCGTCTGCCAGTATCCTGGAAGGGTTTAAAGATCTTCCGATTGCCATTTGTTCATTTATCCTGG
Source organism: Chryseobacterium sp. WG23 (assembly GCF_024586575.1). Taxonomy (NCBI): domain Bacteria; kingdom Pseudomonadati; phylum Bacteroidota; class Flavobacteriia; order Flavobacteriales; family Weeksellaceae; genus Chryseobacterium; species Chryseobacterium sp. WG23. The sequence continues at coordinate 204,856 of NZ_JALCZE010000008.1, read as the reverse complement.
CTTCATTTCTTCCGAAAATAGGGATCAAAAACTCAATGCTGGCTGCTTTATTTATGGTGAGCTGCATGTGTTTTGTAATGCCTTTTGCAAGTGGTTTTTGGATCTTTAAAGTATTATTTGCCATTGTAGGGATTTCTTTTGCCCTTATTAAAATATCAGTTTTTACGTCTATTGGACTGGTTACAGAAACCGATAAGGAACATTCCAGTTTTATGGGATTTCTGGAAGGCTTTTTTATGATTGGAGTACTGGCAGGAAATCTTCTGTTCAGTTTATATATTGATGATCATAATCCTAAATCTACCCGTTGGCTTAATGTGTACTGGGTTTTAGGAGCGCTTTCTACACTTTCATTTTTGTTTTTATTCTTTTCAAAACTGAACGAGAAGGAGACAAAAAGTGATAAAACAGATCTGATAGGCGACTTAAAAAACAGTGCAAGTTTATTCAGTTATAAAAAAGTATTGTTCTTTTTACTATGTGCCTTCCTTTTTGTGTTGGTAGAACAGAGTTTTCAGACATGGACACCTACTTTTTATAAAGAGATCTTAAAGGTGCCAACTTCAATGAGCATTCAGGCGGGAGCTGTTTTAGCCGGGGCTTTTGCTTTGGGAAGGTTTTTATCAGGTTTCTTCTCGAAAAAGTTTAGCTGGATTTATGTTGTTTCATTTTGCGTAATTGGCTTTGCCGTAAGTTTACTTTTGGTATTGCCATTAACCCATCATATTCATATTGGTACCGATACTAATTGGCTGAATGCACCTCTTGTGGTGTATCTGTTCCCGTTAATGGGTGGTTTGCTGGCTCCTATTTATCCCAGTATTAATTCTGTAATTCTGGCTTCCATACCGAAATACTTACACAGTGCCATGTCCGGACTTATTGTTGTGTTTTCAGCAATCGGAGGAACTATAGGCTCAATTATTACCGGTTTTGTGTTTCAGGAATTTAGTGGGCAGCAGGCATTTTACCTTTCATTAATTCCGCTTTCACTCCTGATCACGTCAGCCATTTTCATGAATAAATTAAAAATAAATCCTAAAAAATAAAATGAGTAATCAACTTTACATCAAGGAAATTCAGACTCTTTTTGATGAGGTACAGAAGGCTAAGATTTTTGAAGATCAAAAAATGATGACCGATGCGGTTCCATTATTTCTGATCAATGAAATCAATAAAAAGTATGAAGAGGCAAAAAAAGCTGAAGATTTTATACTGAAAGATTTTGTGATGGCCCATTTTGATTTTCTAGGGGCAAAAATTTCTGTTCAGAGAGAACATCATCTTCCTATTGAAGAGCATATTGAAAAATTATGGGACGAACTGACCCGTACGGCCTATGAAGAAAAAGGAACCCTCTTGAAATTACCAAAACCTTATATTGTTCCTGGAGGGCGATTTAATGAGTTTTTCTATTGGGACAGCTATTTTATTATGCTTGGATTGCAGGTTTCCGGGAGAGTGGAAATGATGAAGAATATTGTGGAAAACTGTGCTTATCTGATCCAGCATGTAGGGTTTGTTCCGAATGCAAGCAGAACTCATTTCTTAAGCCGTTCCCAGCCTCCGTATTTTTCGCTGATGCTGGATCTGCTTTTTGAAACTACCCATCATAATGAAATCTATATACAATATCATGATACTTTAGAAAAAGAATATGCTTTCTGGATGAATGGTGAAGAAGAGCTGGAGAGTGGTTCATGTATCAAAAGAGTAGTGAAAACCAAGGATGGTGATATTTTAAACCGTTATTATGATACGGAAAATACACCACGTCCTGAAAGTTACCTGATCGATATTGAGGATCATGAAAATGCTTCCGGGGATGAATTTTACAGAAATATAAGAAGCGCCTGTGAATCCGGCTGGGATTTTTCCAGCAGATGGTTTGCAGACGGAGAACATATACAGACTATAGAAACGCTGAACCTTGCTCAGGTAGATCTGAATTGCCTCTTATGGCATTTGGAAACCACACTGGCAAAATCTTCAGCACTTCAGAATCTAACTGAAAAGGAAAATTATTTTACTGAAAGAGCAGCAACGCGAAGACAGATGATCAATAAATACTTCTGGGATGAAAAAGCGATGACGTATAAGGATTATCATACTAAAAAAAACACAAAAACACCGTCTGAGCATATTGCTGCTCTTTACCCTTTATTTCTGGGATTGGCAGATGGGGAACAGGCGAAAGGAGTTGCCAGAATTATTGCTGAAAAATTCCTGTATCAGGGAGGGTTGGTTACCACAACAAAAAAATCGGGACAGCAATGGGATTTACCCAATGCATGGGCTCCTTATCAGTGGCTGGGTTTTCAAGCTATGAAGAATTATGGGTGTAATGAGCTGGCTGAAAAAATAAAAAATAACTGGTGTTCGAATGTAGAAAGAGTCTACAACAATACCGGAAAACTTATGGAAAAATACAATGCATTAGATACAGAAACAATTGCAGGTGGAGGGGAATACCCCAATCAGGATGGATTCGGTTGGACGAATGGAGTGTATTTAAAATTACAACAAAACTGAAACTAACAACAAAAAAATAGGGCTATGAAAAATAAATCAATCTTTTTAATTGCCGCCACAGCTACATTGTACTTCAATAATGTGTATGCTCAGGAAACACCGCAGGACTCCGCGAAAGTCTCTTCCATCGACCAGATCGTTATTACCGGAAATTCTAATCCAAAGAAAAAAATAGAATCCAGTACCGCGATTTCTACTTTCAGTGCTAAGGAAATTCAAAAACAGAATCCTATCAGTGCTGCTGCTTTGCTGCAAAGAGTTCCCGGGTTTGCAGTAGAAACCTCCGGTGGTGAGGTAGGCAATAACCTTTTTGCAAGAGGAATTCCTTCTGCGGGAGCTTATGAATTTGTGCAGGTACAGGAGGATGGTCTTCCGGTTTTTGAAGATGGGGCGCTTCAATTTGCCAATGCTGATAATTTTTTCCGTGTAGATAATACTGTAGGACGCCTGGAAGCTTTAAGAGGAGGGTCAGGTTCTATCTATGCCAATAATTCTCCCGGAGGACTGATCAACTTTATTACTAAAGAAGGAACCAACGATTTTAAAGGAACAGCGAAAATTGAAACCAGTACTTACGGATTAATGCGTACAGACCTCAATGTGGGAGGAGCATTGGTAAAAGATCAATTGTTCTTCAACATAGGAGGTTTCTACAGAACGGATGACGGAATCAGAAAAACCGGTTTCAAAGCCAATAATGGAGGCCAGATCAGGATGAATCTGAAATATGTCTTTGATAAAGGATATGTGAAAGTATATTATAAAAAACTGGACGACAGAAATACATTTTATCTCCCAATTCCTCTGATTCAGGACGGGAATACCTTAAAAGAATTTCCGGGCTTTGATCCTAACTATGGAACCTATAGCTACAGGGCAATCAGTCAGTTGAATATCCCTCAGGCCGGAGGAGGATTTTTTAATAGAAATCTGGAAGATGGAATTCACCCGAAAGTGGATGTAGTAGGGGCAGAATTTAAATATGATCTGGGAAATAATTTCAGTGTTTTAAATAAGACGAGATATACCAATATCAATATGAATTATACGGGTATGTTTCCTGCAGGAGCTCCGAAATTGGCTTCTAATTTTGCTAAGGACGATCCAAAAGATGGTGGATTAGGAATGAGTAATTATCAATATTCTCTTGTAAGTAACGGAACTGCTGTAAATCCTCAATATGTCCAAAAACTAGGTTTCTGGGCCATCGACAAGCAGATGAATAATTTTGTGAATGACTTACAGCTTAATTATAAATTTGACAAAGGAAATGTAACAGCAGGGTTTTATAAGTCGAGCTGGAAGTCTCATCAATATTGGAACTGGAGTAATATTTTGACTACGGCTACAGATAGACCTCAATTGTTGAACCTGGTAAACCCTTCACTTAATCCGTCTGATGTAGGATACTCCAAGACATATAACGGCGTAATGGACATGTCTTTCTTAATTAGAGATTCTCAAATTCAGGGAAGTTTGAACGATCTCTATCTGAACCTGGATTATAATATTACGGATGCATGGAGTTTCAATGGAGGAATGCGTTACAGCCGCGATTTTTATAAAGGATATGGGGTAAATACAACCACTGCGAACCTAAATAATTCTGGTTTGACGGTAGATGGCACAAATGGTTTTAATACTACGACGGCAGATGATAATATGGCAGTACTGGGTAATAAATATACCTATTGGTACTACGATGTTAATAAGGTTTCTTATACATTGGCCTCCAATTATAAGATTAATAGAGAAAATGCTGTATATGCCCGTTTTTCCAGTGGTTTCAGATCTCCAAATGAGGAAGCTTATTATAATAATATGTCAGACCTGAGCCAGATTAAGCCTGTGCAGACCAATCAGTTGGAAGTGGGATACAAATACTATTCGCGTACCTTTGATATTGCAGTGATTCCTTTTTATTCGACTCTTAAAAACCTTTCGTTTACAGATGTGTTCTCCGACGGAACTTCTGAAAATAAATTTGCTAATACAACCAATTTTGGAGTAGAAATTGAAGGGTATACAAGACTATTCAATAATATTCTTGAGGTGACATTTAATGGAACAATTCAAAATCCAAAATATAAAGATTTTACAGGAAGAAATAATGATGGATCTACCTTTGACTATGATGGTAATTTGGTAAGAAGAATTCCTAAGTTCTATTTCAATATTTCTCCAGCAGTCAATATTACGAAAGAATGGAGGACCTATGTTAGTATGAATTATTATGGTAAGCGTTATCAGAATGAGGGAAATACAGATGATAATATTCTGCCGTCATTTACAGAATTTGGCGCAGGAATGTCTTATCAGTTAGGAAAAATCCGTTTTGCAGTAGATGGAACTAATATCTTTAATACTATTGGAATTACAGAAGGAGATCCACGATCTCAAACAGTTACCGGTACCAATATAAGAATGGCCAGACCTATTATGGGAGCTGCAGCCAGGGCATCCGTTACTTTAGATTTTTAAACTCTATTTCTTTATAACGTGAAACCGTCAGGATTTTTCTGGCGGTTTCTTTTTTTTATAGGCTCTCACAGACCGGGCAGATGTTTGTACCCGCTGACCCGAATACCGTACCCATCTAATTAAAAAATGGATTATACTGCTTTTCAAAACCGATTGAAGTAGGGTTTCCATGTCCGGAAAATACCTGAGTATCATCATGTAAAACAAAAAGCTTAGTTCTGATACCGTCGATAAGCTGCTCATAATTTCCTTTGTATAAATCTGTTCTTCCAATGCTGCCTTCAAAAAGAACATCACCTGAAATCATGAACTTCTGATTTTCATTGTGATACACTACACTTCCCGGAGAATGCCCCGGAACATGATAGATCTTAAACTTTTCTCCATCAAGATCCAGCTCGTCACCTTCTTTTACATAGTTTATCTCTACTTTTACAGGATCTATACTCATTCCGAATCTTAATCCGCTTGCCTGAAGCATATCCAAAACCTCCTGGTCTTCTTTGTGCATATTAACCGGTACTTTAAATGTGTCAGAAGCCCACTGAAGTCCCAAAACATGATCAATGTGAGCATGAGTCAGAAGGATTTTCTGAATTTGTAAGCCATTTTCTGTGATGAATTTTTCAATGGCCTGAGTTTCCTGTCCGTTCATATTTCCCGGATCAATAAGCCAGGCGTTTTTATTTTCGTTGTAGACAATATATGTATTTTCGCTCGCAAAATTGAAAACGAAACCCTGAATCTGAAGCATATCCGAATATTTTTATTTCAAAAATACGATATTATTAAGAAAATGCCGATTTTTCGTTATCTTCGTCATAATGAAAACTTTGCGAATACTTTTACTCTCTTTGGGCGGATTGGTGTATGGACAAAATATCCAGAGTATCCAATTATTCAACCCACAAACGAATGACGAAACTCCTGTCATTAAATTTAATTCAGATGAAAAACTGGTGTTAACTTTTGATGACCTTACCAATGCCAGTGAAATTTATCGATACACGATCAAACATTACGACAGAAACTGGAATGACGATAACCTGTTTTTTACAGAGTTTGCCACAGGAAGCATGAATGGCCTTCTTGATCAGTTCCAGTATTCTTTTAATACATTACAGGCTTATACTCACTATAAACTGACTTTTCCCAATGATAAAATACAAGCGAAAATTTCAGGTAACTTTGAGCTGATTGTTTATAAAGACTCTGCAGATAAACCACTTTTCAAAAGACGTTTTTATCTGGTAGAAGATGCCGCTTCATTAGCTCTCAATATTTCAAGAATAGCAGATGCCAAAAAACCTAATATCAATCAAAGAGTAGAGGTAAAAGCAGTGCCCAGCGGCGGTGATCTTTCTTCCAATGTTAATTCTATGACACTGAATGTGATGCAGAATAACAACCCAAATACGACCATTTCGAATTTGAAAGCAAGTACTGTTTTAGGAAATCAGTTGCTTTTTCAGCAGATGAACCTCAGTTTTCCGGGAGATAATGAATTTTATTATTTTGATAATAAAAATATGAATACCCCTGCGGATATGGTTCGTACTGTAGAAATAAAAGACGGTGTAAACCAGACGTATTTGCATCCGGTTTGGGCTTTCCCTTTAAATTATCAATATCAGCCCGACGTAAACGGAGCATGGTATTACAGAAGAAATGACTTAGGAAGAGAAAGAGATGCTGAAAGAGAAGCAGACTATTCATGGGTCTACTTTTATTTGGATTCTGATCCTGTAGATAAAGACATTTATATTCTTGGAGGATTTAACGGATATAAGCCGGGCAAAGAAAATCAGATGCAGTATGATGCCGCCAGTAAACAATATGTAGCTAAAATTTTTCTGAAGCAAGGATTTTATAACTATGTTCTGGCAACTAAAGAAAGTGACGGATCTCTAAATTTTGGAGAAATAAACGGAAATTTCTGGCAGACAGAAAACCTGTATCAGGCATTTTTATATTATGCTCCATTCGGAAGAAACTATGACGGTCTGATGGGATATGGAGAATTTAGGACTCCAATTGGAAATAAACGGTAAAGAATTCTTTGCTTTTGAGAAATAAAAATAATATCCAGTATATTAAAAAAAAATAGGCTATTTCCGACGAGATAGCCTATTTTTTGTAAAGCCATATGAATACTGATTTCTCTGAAAAATACTAGATTATTTGAGCGGTAAAATACAATGTAACACATAATTAAAATTTTAATTCACAAAAATTTGATTTGTGTTAATATTATTAATTAAAACCTTTTTTAATCATAAAATTATCTTTAATTAATTCCTTTTTTTATAAAATCATTATTGTGTTTTATTAATCGATTTATAGTATCTATTGAATTTTATTCATTAAATTAATCATTTTATTGATGAAAATTTATAAATTCGTTTTTCACACTAACAAAAATTATTATGAAGACAAAGTTTATTTTAGTGGCAAGCGTTGCTGCCTGCTCTTTTGTTTTTGGGCAAAACACACCATCAAAATTAGTTCCGGGTAAAAGCGGATTACACGCAGAATTTATGAGGTTTGATAAAAACGCACCCACTTTTCAGGGAGGTCCGGTTTTATTTGATGAAACTTCTCAAAGGCTTTCATCGGGACAGGCCCGCAAACTGGGACTTGAAAAAGATGCCCTGGGATTTGAAACCCACAGATTTCAACAAACCGTAAATGATATTCCTGTGGAATACGGAATGATGGCCGTACAGATTAAAGGAGGCAAAATTGTTGGAGAATCAGGAAAATGGATTCTTAAAGTCCCTGAAAAAATTGAGAAAAAAGCAAATATCTCCGAAAATATAGCATTACAAAGTGCATTGTCATTTGTAGGAGCAGACGCTTATAAGTGGCAGAATAAAGAAGAGGAAGATTTTCTTAAAAAAGATTCAAATGATCCTAATGCCAGCTATGCCCCGAAAGGTGAATTGGTATATTATTCAGATCCTACTGATGAAAAGCTGAATGATTTAGTATTAGCATACAAATTTGACATCTATTCAGAGAAACCATTGAGCAGGCAATATGTTTTTGTAGATGCTAAGAATGGAAAAGTGTTAGGCGTAGATGCCATCATCCATGAAGTAAATACTCCGGGAACGGCTACTACCGGTTACAGCGGAAATCGGAATATCGTAGCTGACTCTTACAATGGAAGCTACAGATTAAGAGAAACCGGAAGAAATGCAGGAACAGCTGTAGAAACCTATAATTTGAAAAAAGGGACCAGTTATTCATCAGCTGTAGATTTTACAGATACTGATAATGTATGGAATAATGTTAACACGAATAAAGATCAGTATGCTACAGATGCCCATTGGGGAGCAGAGATGACTTTAGATTATCTATATACAAAATTTGGAAGAAAAAGTATTGACAACAATAATTTTGCGATCAAATCCTATGTTCATTATTCAACCAATTATTTCAATGCTTTCTGGGATGGTTCCAGAATGACTTATGGGGATGGAAGTTCCACTACAAATGGAGGTAAACCGTTAACTGCGATTGATGTTTGTGGTCATGAAATCACTCACGGAATGACTTCTAAAACAGCTAATCTTGTGTATCAGAGAGAACCGGGAGCATTAAATGAAGGATTCTCCGATATCTTTGGAAATTCTATCGAACGCTGGGCAAGACCTACCCAGGCCAGCTGGACTTTAGGAGAAGACTTTAGCTATGTGATCAGAGATATGGCGAATCCTAATGCATATAGCCAGCCGGATACTTATAAAGGAAAATACTGGAAAGATGCTACCACTACAGGCTGCGCTGTACCGGGACAAACAACAAACGATTATTGTGGAGTTCATACCAATTCAGGAGTCCTTAACTTCTGGTATTATTTATTAGTAACAGGAGGTTCAGGAACCAATGATAATGGATTTGCTTATAATGTTTCCGGAATCGGGTTGGATAAAGCAGGTGCAGTTGCTTACAGAACGTTGACTTCCTATTTAACTTCAACATCTACGTATGCCAATGCGAGAACGTATTCTTTGCAGGCAGCAGCAGATTTATATGGAGCCGGAAGTAATGAAGTAACACAGGTTACCAATGCCTGGAATGCCGTAGGTGTTGGAGGAGGTACTTCTTCTGCAGGACTTATTGCCTCAGCATCAAAAGTTTCTCCATATAAAATCAGCCCGAATCCTGCCACAGACAGGTTTATGGTGGAATTTGAAGCGAAAGCCGGAAATGGAGTGGTAGAAGTAGTAAGTTTAACAGGTAAGAGAGAGCTTTCTGAAAAAGTGAACCTTACTGATGGAGGAAACAAAATAAATATACAACTTCCTTCTAATATCCTGCCTGGTGTATATGTTGTAACCGTGAATGGTCAGAATGCAGGAAATCTGATTAAAAAATAATCTCTAATATATTTAAAAAAATAGGCTGTCTCTGATGAGATAGCCTATTTTTTTGTAAAACCTCATGAATGCTGAGTTTTAAGAAAATAGGGGTCTATTTGAGGTGTAAAATACAATGTAGTACATAATTAAAGTTTTAATTCACAAAATTTTGATTTGTATTAATATTATCAATTAAAGTATTTCTTAATGATAAAATTATCTTTAATTAATTCCTTTTTTCATAAAATCATAATTGTATTTTATTTAATAGTTTGCAATATGAATTGTATTTTAATTATTAAATATGTCTTTTTGTTGTTGGAAATATATAAATTCGTTCCTGTATTTAACAGATATTATTATGAGAACAAAGTTTATTTTAGTGGCAAGCGTTGCTGCCTGCTCTTTTGTTTTTGGACAAAACACACCATCAAAATTACTTCCGGGTAAAAGCGGATTACACGCAGAATTTATGCGATTTGATAAAAATGGCCCCGATTTTAAAGGCCAGCCTGTTTTATTTGATGAAGCCTCTCAAAGGCTTTCATCGGGACAAGCCCGCAAACTTGGATTAGAAAAAGATGCATTGGGCTTTGAAACCCATAGATTTCAACAAACAATTGACGGAATTCCTGTAGAATACGGAATGATGGCCGTACAGACTAAAGGAGGTAAAATTGTTGGAGAATCAGGAAAATGGATTCTTAAAGTTCCTGCCGGTATAGCGAAAAAAGCCAATGTTTCTGAAGCTGTAGCTCTGCAAAATGCATTGTCGTTTGTAGGAGCTGAATCTTATAAATGGCAGAATAAAGAAGAGGAAGAGTTTCTTAAAAAAGAATCAAATGATCCTAATGCCACTTTTGCCCCGAAAGGAGAGCTTGTTTATTACTCTAATCCTTCTGATGAAAAATTATCCGATGTAAAGCTTGCTTATAAATTTGATATCTATGCAGAAAAGCCTGAAAGCAGACAATATGTTTTTGTAGATGCTAAGAACGGTGAGATATTGGGAACAAATGCAATCATCCATGAGATAAATACCCCGGGAACAGGCACAACCGTTTATAGCGGAAATCGGAATATCATAGCTGATTCTTATAACGGAAGCTATAGATTAAGAGAAACTGGAAGAAATGGTGGAACCGCAGTGGAAACTTATAATTTGAATAAAGGAATTGACTTTTCAGCAGCTGTAGATTTTACAGATACTGATAATGCATGGAATAATGTTAATACTAATAAAGATCAATATGCTACTGATGCTCATTGGGGTGCGGAAATGACACTGGATTATTATTTCACAAAATATGGCAGAAAGAGTATTGACAATAATAATTTTGCAATAAAATCATATGTACATTACAAACTGAATTTATTCAATGCTTATTGGGATGGATCAAGAATGCTTTATGGGGATGGAGATTCCCGAAACGGGAACATGCCATTAACAGCTATTGATGTTTGTGGACATGAAATCACTCATGGTATGACTGAGAAAACGGCAAACCTGGTGTATCAGAGAGAATCAGGAGCATTAAATGAAGGTTTTTCTGATGTTTTTGGTAATACAATAGAGCTCTGGGCAAGACCTGCACAGGCAAGCTGGAAGGTAGGAGAAGATTTCAATTATCCAATCAGAGATATGGCCAACCCTAATGCTTACAATCAACCGGATACCTATATGGGAACTTACTGGAAAGATGCTTCAGTTTCAGGATGTAGAAAGCCTAGTAACTTAAATGATCAATGTGGAGTTCACACAAATTCAGGAGTTCTTAATTTCTGGTATTATTTATTAGTAAATGGTGGAACGGGAACTAATGACAAGGGGTTTGCTTATAATGTTTCTGCAATCGGATTGGATAAGGCAGGGGCAGTTGCTTACAGAACATTGACTACTTATCTTACGTCTACTTCTACGTATGCCAATGCAAGAACGTATTCTTTGCAGGCAGCGGCAGATTTATATGGAGCCGGAAGTAATGAAGTAACACAGGTTACCAATGCCTGGAATGCCGTAGGTGTTGGAGGAGGCACTTCTCCGGCAGGACTTATTGCTTCTGCATCAAAAGTTTCTCCATATAAAATCAGCCCGAATCCTGCCACAGACAGGTTTATGGTGGAATTTGAAACGAAAGCCGGAAATGGAGTGGTAGAAGTAGTGAGTTTAACAGGTAAAAGAGAGCTTTCTGAAAAAGTGAATCTTACTGACGGAGAAAACAGAATAAATATACAACTTCCTAATATCCTGCCTGGTGTATACGTTGTAACCGTGAATGGTCAGAATGCAGGAAATCTGATTAAAAAATAATCCTTAGTATAGTCGATTAAAAAAGGCCACAAGCAATTTGCTTGTGGCCTTTTCTATATTTTTATTGAAGTGAGATTATACCAAATAGAAATCATTAAGTTTTTCTTCGCAAAGTGTTTTTACCACTTCGATCCACCGGTCTTCATCATTCAGACATGGAATATAGTGGAAATTTTCACCCCCGCCATGCATGAACTGCTCTTTTCCTTCCACGGAAATTTCCTCTAAAGTCTCAAGGCAATCTGAAACAAAAGCAGGACAAACCACTGCAAGGTTTTTTACTCCTTTTTTCGGAATAGTTTCCAGGGTTTCATCCGTATAGGGCTCAATCCATTTGTCTTTTCCCAGTCTTGACTGGAAAGAAACAATAGTTTTTTCTTTTGGAAGGCCCATCTTAGCAATCACAGCTTCAGTGGTTTTATAACACTGATGTCTGTAGCAATACGCGTTGTGAGTGTCTACCTGACTGTTGATACAGTTGGCGTCATCAATTTTACAGGTTTTGGACGGATCTGTTTTATAGATATGCCTTTCAGGAACGCCATGATAAGAAAACTGCAGTGCATCAAAGTTTTCAGGAAGCTTTTCTTTAATACTCTCCGCAAGACAGTTGATATAAATATCCCTGTTATAGAAAGGCTGGATATAATTGATCTTTACTTTTGGGAATTTCTTTTTTCTTACCTCTTCTGCCTTTTCAATGACTGTTTCGGTTGTACTCATAGCATATTGAGGGTACAGTGGGAAAAGAACAATTTCAGAAACCCCCTGATCCACTAACTTCTGAATACCGGTTTCAATACTCGGTTCAGCATATCGCATTCCGATTTCTACAGGAACATCTACCACTTTCTGAAGTTTCTTCTGAATCTGTTCAGTAATAACGATAAGAGGAGACCCTTTATCTGTCCAAACTGTTTTATAAGCTTCAGCAGATTTTGCAGGTCTTGTGTTTAAAATAATCCCACGAACAAGAAGGGCTCTAAAGATCCAACGGTAATCAATTACCCTTTCATCCATCAAAAATTCATCAAGATATTCTTTTACATCGTTTACCGCTGTAGACTTTGGAGATCCAAGATTTACCAGTAAAATTCCTTTTTTATCCAATATTTTTTATTTTAATTATGAAACAGACCTGTTAAAATCTGTTACTAATTCTGAGACTCTGGCAAAGGTATTATTTTCAACTGAGCCATCACTGTTAAATTTCCCCTTTATTCCTTTTATCAGCAGCTGATGATCTGCTGCTATTGTTGCTCCGAGAGTTTTTAAAATCATTAATAGTTCTTCGTGACCTTTTTCTCCACTTGCTGAAGCAGTAATGACTGCTACAGGTTTCTCAGAAAAAACAGTCGTGGAAACACACCATTCCAAAAGATTTTTTAATCTCCCGGGAATGCTGAAAATATATTCCGGTGTACAGAATAAAACACCCGCTGAATGTTGAATTTCTTCTCTGATTCTTACTATATTTTCCGGAGTATGGCGATCCGTTAATGCAGTATCAAAATGAGGAAGAGCAGAAAGATCTTCAATCATTTTGAAATTAACATGCGGATGCTGCTCCAGCACCTGTTCTATCAATTTCTGATTACTGGAGTTTTTTGAAGCACTTCCAATAATTATTACAATTTTATTTCCGGGAGGCATTTTATTTCTGTTATCCGTTGACAGCTTCCACTCTTTCCACCAAATCGGGAACAAATTGCTTTAAAATGTTCTCAATTCCGTTTTTCAAAGTAGCCGTAGAACTTGGACATCCTGAGCAAGCGCCCTGTAAAAGCATTTTTGCAGTCTTGCTCGCTTCATCATATTCCATTAAAGAAATTTTTCCGCCATCATTTTCTACTGCAGGAGCAACATATTCATTCAGGATATCAGAGATCTTTTGCTCATCATCCGTATAATCTCTGTTGATGATTTTTTCAACAGGATTTTCATGTTTCTGAGGTTCAGCCTTTGATATTTCACCTCCATTCTGAAGATATTCGGCAATATGGGCACGAACAGTCATCATTACCTGATGCCATTCTACAGAATGATCTTTGGTAACAGCCACGAAATTATCAGAAATAAAAACTTCAGTAGCAAAATCAAATTCTTTGAAGATAGCTTCAGCTAAAGGAACTTCAGCGGCTGCATCTCTTGATTTTACTTCTACAAAACCATCCATCAGTAATTTGCTTGACACAAATTTCATCACGTTGGGGTTAGGAGTCATTTCAGAATAAATCTGATACATCTCTTTTTTCTTCTGAAGATAAATTCTTGGGTTTGCCAATAGCTCATCTTCAATCACATTTTTCAGACTTTCAGCAACATGTTCCCATTCTATGGTATCCTGTTTGGCTACAGCTACAAAATTAGCGGTAATGAAAACTCTTTCCACAAAAGGATAATTGAAAAGTTCTTGTGCTAAAGGAATTTCTGAAATATCTGAGTTTCGGTCCAATTCTAAAGATCCCGGGATGAGATTGTAATCTGCTACAAATTTCATCACTTTTGGATTTTCAGTTGGTTCTATAAGTACGGTACGCATTTTTTCGTTAAATTTGAGATACAAAAATACGCATTAGAAGTTAGAAGCTGAAAGTTAGGAGTTAGATTTTTGCTATCGCTTTAATTTAGAAGTTTGATACTCTAAATAAAAATGAGGTAAATTATAATTTTCAACCAAACTTATTTTTTAAATTTCAAATTAAAACTATGGCACTTGTAAAAGAACTTTTAGGGAAAATACCACAGATCGGAGAGAATACTTTCTTAGCAGAAACAGCAACCATTATAGGAGATGTTACCATGGGAAGAGACTGCAGTGTTTGGTATAACGCAGTAATCAGAGGTGATGTGCATTATATTAAAATGGGAGATAAAGTAAATGTTCAGGATAATGCAATGCTGCACTGTACCTACCAGAAACATCCTTTGAATATCGGAAATAATGTTTCCATTGGCCATAATGCTATTGTTCATGGATGTACAATCAAAGATAATGTCCTGATCGGAATGGGAGCTATTGTAATGGATGACTGCCTGGTGGAAGAAAATTCCATCGTAGGTGCAGGATCTGTAGTGACCCAGGGAACTCATATTAAATCCGGAGAAGTTTGGGGGGGCGTTCCTGCCAGGAAAATTAAAGATATCAATGCCCAGTTACTGGAAGGAGAGGTAAACAGGATTGCAGATAATTATGTAAAATACTCTTCGTGGTATAAGGAAAATGTAAAAGATTACGAATTATAATCGAGGATATCTGTTGCGGGTTTCAGGATGGAATAATTTTCTCTTCTGAAACCAAAACTTCATTTATCTTTACATCAATATATAACAAAGCTCCATATTTTGATGGAGCTTTGTATATCATCCTAGTATAAAAATTCCTAAAAAGAATTTGTAATGATTTGAGTATAGAACCTTTGCTTTATTTTTAATTGTTATCCGGAGTGATGAGCCTTATCTTTCCATTGACACATTTAAGAGACGTAGGAGCAGGGATCATCATACAATCAGACACAATATTATATTTTTCATTAAAAATCCTGACCTTTTCCGTGTATTCATTGATTCTCGACAAGATAGAGACTTCTATTTTCTTGGGGTAAGCAATATACTGCTGTGGTCCGCCGCACGACTTTAGTCCCATTGGAGCAAATGCCCATTCATTCACATCAGTACATTTTTCACCTGAAACCTCAGATTCAATGGATGCTTTTAATTTATCCAATAAAGCCTGGTCGTATTTTTGACTGTCCTGATCGGCAGGTCTTTCAGAAATATCTTTCGGAAGATTGGTATTTGCATTCTTCGAGGTATTACATGAAGTAAGAGTAAATGTAGTACATAATACTAGCAGAGGAATAAGGATAAATTTTTTTTTCATTATAGACATTGTTCTTTATAAGAATTTTCAAAACTTATGCCAAGGTAAGAAAATCAAATTCATTTCCGTATTTTTGACAACGATGAACAATCATTTTTTTGACTTATTAGAGCACACGAACCGAAGTGTCTTTCTAACTGGAAAAGCAGGGACAGGAAAGACTACATTTCTTAATGACTTTGTAAAACGGACAAAGAAAAAACATGTGGTAGTGGCACCTACCGGTATTGCCGCAATCAATGCAGGGGGAGTTACCATCCATTCTATGTTTGGATTGCCGTTAAGAACTTTTCTGCCTACCACAGAAAGGATAGATACCAGTTTGGCTAATAATATAGCTGACCTGATGCCCCATTTTAAATACCGAAAGGATAAACTTAAGCTTTTAAGAGAAGTTGAGATCATTATTATTGATGAGGTTTCCATGTTAAGAGCAGATGTTTTGGACATGATGGATTTTTCTTTACGGTTTATCAGAAGAAATAATCAAAGGTTTGGAGGAGTACAAATGCTGTTCATCGGAGATCTTTATCAGCTTCCGCCGGTAGTGAGGGATGAGCATATTCTAAAAATGTACTATAATTCACCATTCTTTTTTGATAGCCATGCCATTAAAGATATTCCTTTAGTGACCATTGAGCTGACGAAAGTGTACAGGCAGTCTGATGAAGAGTTCTTAGAAATTCTGAATGCTATCCGTGATGGGGATGTGGCAAATATAGATTTTGATTACCTGAATAAAAGGTATGATCCTGACTTCAATATAGGAAAAGAATCTTACGTTTACTTGTGCTCTCATAATAAAATGGCTGATGAGATCAACCAGGAAAAGCTGGCAGAAATAAAAGTGGATGCACAAACCTATGAAGCTAAACTTGTAGGAGACTTTAAAGAAAATCAGTTTCCTAATGAACAATTTTTAGAATTGAAAATTGGAGCACAGATTATGTTCATCAGAAATGATATTTCCGGGGAAAAGAGATATTTCAATGGGAAATTGGGTGAGATTATCGGATTGGACGAAAATGAAATCCGGGTTGTTCTGGATGAAAGCGAACTTGAAATCACTGTGAAAAGGGAGACTTGGGAGCAGAAAAAATATTTTCTGGATACCGATAAAACCATTCAGGAAGAAGTATTAGGGAGTTTCGAGCAGTTTCCGATAAAGCTAGCCTGGGCAGTTACCATCCACAAAAGCCAGGGATTAACCTTTGATAAGGTGATCATTGATGCAGGGAAAAGTTTTACTGCCGGTCAGGTATATGTAGCATTATCCCGTTGCAGAACATTGGAAGGAATTGTTTTAAAATCAAAAATTACTCCTGAAGTTATTTTTAAAGATAACAGGATTCTGCATTTCCATACAGATACTGTGGCCAATGACCATATTGAATCAATTCTGAATCAGGAAAAATATGATTACAGCATCAGAAAAGTACTTCGTACGGTAGATTGTGTATGGTTTTTGAAAGAAGTGGAAGACTGGAATAAACTGTCTGTTGTTACCAAAAATTTAGACCATGTTAAAACCAATCAGCTGTACCTTCAGCTGAAACATGAAAGCGTAAACCTTGGAAAGATTTTTGAAAAATTAGAGCGGATAATTTTCCAGAAGGTTAATAATTTCATTGAGAAAAAAGAAGAATGGTCTGAAATTGAAAGCAAAACAAAAGGAGCTGTTAACTTTTTCTTCGTGGAAACCAGGGATAAAATTTTTAATCCGTTAAAAGAGTTTTATGCTGAAATAAAAGGAGCAAAAGGCTTAAAGCAATATAACGATGAATTCAGAAACTGGCTGGAAGATATAGAAGAATATTTGAATAGCCTGAAAGATATTCACCTTCTTGAAACGAAACTTTTAGAGGAGAAAAATAATAAAGAAATCAATCTGAAAATTGCTAAAGTGCCTTCACAGGTTTTAACCTTTCAGTTATTTGAACAGGGGAAAACCATCGGAGAAATTGCCTTGGAAAGAGGTTTGGTAAAAGAAACCGTAATCGGACATCTTGCGAAATTTGCTGAACAGGGGCTGCTGGATATTTCAAGAGTAATTACTTCCGATAAAATCAAAGCTTTTGAAACAGAGTTTTATAAAAATCCACAAGAAACTTTGACAGAATGGAAGAATGTATTGCCAAGTAATTTTGAATTCAATGAGATCAGGATTCTGATCAATCATTATAATTATAAAAAGGAAAAGAATTCATAAGAATTCTTTTCCTTTTTAATTGATATCTTGGTTGTAAAAACTAGGGATACATCGTATTGATTGTATTAATATCTCCGGTTGTAAAACCTGTTCTGTTGTAGGTAAAAGTAGTATTGTTAGCCCTCTTAATAGTAGGCTGTCCGTTTTTAGAATAGGAATTAGGCCAATACATCATCACCGAATTAATATTGAAAGGACCTATATCTGTTCCGGAATTATACTTATTAAAATTATAAGCCTGCCCATCCTGAATATTGTTCCACTGGATACTCAGATACTGATCTCTGTCTTTACGTGCATGTTCATGATAAAGTCCTACAGTATGTCCCATTTCATGGATAACAGATCCCACAGAAATATATTGATCCAAAGAAATAGTTTGCTTTCCACCCTGATACCCGATATGGGCCCATCCATCTGATCCTGATGAACTTCCGAAAATAAATTCTACGTAATTAGCCTGATTGGTGCGCGGAATCCACTGGGTATTGGTTTTGGAATTATACTCATTAACCGCTGTAGTGATTTTATTAGCATTGATAGAGCCCATATTACTGGCAACACTATAGTAAATTTTAGCTCCCGGCCATCTTGAGAAACTGGCGCCTCCTTTATTAAGTGAGTTGTCTCCTGCCAGCTGTTGGTCGGAAAGTACAATATCTCCCTGGAAAAAATTCATTCCATTCTTCCTTTCGTATGTAATATCTTGCCCTTCCAGTCGTCCATTTTTAACATTTTCGAGCTGTAAGGCCTTGTTTTGAGCCTCCGCAGTAATCTCATCGTTGTTTTTACTACAAGACGCTAAAGTAGCAGCAATAATAAGACCTATAAAGAAAGTCTTTTTTGTCAGTTTTTTGTTCATAAAAATATTTTTAGTGGTGTTTAAGTGTATTTTATTTAAGTACTAATATAATAATTTATTTCTCTTATGTATGAATTATTTTTATTGAAATATTTGTTTTTGTAAGAATTGTTTATTTTTAATTGAAATATTAAACAGAAAAGGTTTTGACTACAGCCAATCCCTTTTTCTTACTATTTGTTGTGTGAATAGTAACTCTTTGCGTATTTTGAAAATTTTACAAAACCTATTCATGCCGGACCATGATGACCCAAGGATTTGTTTTCGATATACATGATTTTTGTTTTCATGATTTGAAATTTATTTAAGCAATGTATTTATCTGTGTAAGCAAAAGGAATCAAACAGAGCTTCAATTTCAATAGTTTTTGCCTGAACTTGGCGATCAGACTTATCAATTACAAAAAGTAACTAATGCAATTTTTATGTTTTAAATTTGTTTGGTTTTTTAAGCCCCAATTTATAATTATGAAAAATTTTGAAATTTCTGTTTTAGACCTTGCTCCGGTAAAGCAGGGAAAAAGCATTCATGATACATTTCAGGATAGCTTATCTTTAGCTACTCATACTGAAAACTTAAACTATACAAGATTCTGGCTTGCCGAACATCACAATATGGAAAGTATTGCGAGTTCTGCTACCTCAGTTTTAATTGGTTTCATCGCCAATGGAACAAAAAAAATAAGAGTGGGTTCAGGAGGAATTATGCTTCCCAATCATAGCTCTCTGATCATTGCAGAGCAATTCGGAACCCTGGAGTCTCTTTTTCCGGGAAGGATTGATCTGGGTGTAGGAAGGGCTCCCGGAACAGACGGATTAACGGCTCAGGCATTGGGAAGAAATCCGGCGATTATTAATGAACAGTTTCCAAGACAGATTATAGAGCTTCAACGGTATTTTTCCAAAGAAAATGCTGATGCGATGGTACGGGCTATTCCGGGAGAAGGCCTTGATATACCAATTTATATATTGGGATCAAGCACAGACAGTGCATGGCTGGCGGCAGAACTTGGACTGCCTTATGCATTTGCCGGGCATTTTGCTCCTGAGCAAATGGAAATGGCCTTTACAATATACAGGGAACATTTCCAACCTTCTCAATATTTAGGTCAGCCTTATGTAATGGCTTGTGTGAACGGAGTTGCAGCAGAAACTTCTGAAGAGGCTCATAAGCTTTCTACTACCTTATTCCAGGCATTTATCAATATTGTAAGAAATGACAGAAAGCCTTTTGCACCGCCGGTAGATGATATGGATGACATCTGGTCACCCATGGAAAAATCTATGGTTTTACAGAAGCTGAGGTATACTTTTATAGGAGACAAGGTGGAAATTCAGGAAAAAATTCAGGATTTCCAGAATAAATTCAACGTCGATGAGCTAATTATCAATTCTCATATCTACGATCATCAGAAAAGACTGAGATCTTACGAAATCATAAGAGAAGCGGTCAACTCTTTATCTCAAGCACAATAAACCATTCATATTAATTGGCAGATGCTTATTTTTATAAGTATCTTTGCAAAAATAAAAAGTAAAAATGTCCGATATTAAATTAAATACTATTCCAGAGGCTATTGAAGACCTTAAAAATGGTAAAATAATCATAGTAGTAGATGATGAAGATAGAGAAAATGAAGGTGACTTTCTTTGTGCTGCTGAACTGACAACTCCGGAAATTATCAACTTTATGGCCCTCCACGGTAGAGGACTGATCTGTATGCCTCTTCCTGAAAAAAGATGTGATGAGCTTGGATTAGAGGTCATGGTAAGCAGAAGCAGTGATCCTAAAGAAACTGCTTTTACCGTATCTGTTGACCTTTTGGGTAATGGAACTTCTACAGGTATTTCTGCCGGTGACAGAGCTAAAACAATTTTGGCTTTAATGGATGAAAAGTCTAAACCTACGGATTTCATGAGACCCGGACATATCTTCCCGCTTCGTGCAAGAAAAGGAGGCGTTTTGAAAAGAGCAGGACATACTGAAGCTGCTATTGACCTTACTCATCTGTCAGGATTGAAAGAAGGGGGAGTAATCTGTGAGATTATGAATGAAGATGGTACAATGTCTCGTTTACCGGAACTTCACGCATTCGCTCAGAAGCATGATATGAAAATTGTTTCTATTGAAGATTTAATTCATTATCAGCTTAAAAAAGGAAATCTGGTTGAAAGACTTGAAGAGAAAAAGGTAAAAACGCATTACGGTGATTTTGATTTCTACGCGTTCAGAGAAACTTCGAATGACCAGATCCACTTTGCTTTGACAAAAGGGGCATGGACGGTAGATGAGCCTGTTTTAGTAAGAGTACAGTCTTCAGATTCTTATTTTGATGTATTGACTAGATTAAATAACGGAGAAAAACCTTTATTGGAAAAAGTAACCGGTATGGTAAATGAAGCAGGAAAAGGAGCTATTATTTTCATCAATAATGTTTCCAACTCTGAAAATACATTGAGAAAACTTCAGCAGTTCCTGAATTATCAGGACGGGCAGGAGCAACACCCTACTTTAGCATACAACTACAGAGATTACGGTATTGGAACGCAGATCTTAAAGAATTTAGGAATTAATAAGTTTAAAGTAATCACTCAAAACCCTAATATCAAACCTCAGGTTGGAGGATATGACGTAGAAGTTACTGAGCTGGTTCAGTTATAACAGATGATCAATAGAGTATCAGCTTTGCTGAGAAAATATTGAAGAACAAAAAAGGTTTAGGATTTTTCTAAACCTTTTTTTATTTTTAAACCATGACAAAGTCTTTAAAAACACATATCAGAGGTTATGTAGATATTTCAGATGAAAAACTGAATCAGTATTGTAATGCTTTTCATCTTCAGAAAATAAAGAAAAAGGATTTTCTTTTAAGAGAAGGGGAGATTTGTGGATTTGAAGGGTTTGTAGTGAATGGATGTTTTAAAGTTTCCCATACAGATCCCCATGGCGCAGAACAGATACTGTACTTTGGAATTGAGGGCTGGTGGCTTTCAGATATTGACAGCTTTATTACAGGTGTTCCATCAAAACTCAATATTCAGGCTATTGAAGACAGTGAAATTCTTCTTATTTCAAAGAAAGATAAAGAAAAATTTTATCTTGAAATTCCTGAAATTGAAAAATTAATGAGACTGAAGTTTCAAAGGTCAATTATTGCGTTACAACGCAGGATTATTGATAATCTAAGCAAATCGTCAGATGAACGTTATCTGGACTTTCTTAAGGAATATCCTGAAACAGCTCATCGTCTTACCAATATACAGATTGGAGCATATTTGGGAGTAACTCCGGAGTTTATAAGCCGAATACGCAGAAAAATTGTAAGTAAGAGTTAGTCTTCAACCACAAAAGGCTTACCATCTTATTTCAAACAAAATATAAAGCCTTTTGTGATTGAAGTTTTAATATATAGCCAGGCTTATAATGTTATTTCGTCAAAATTTCTGAAGCCGTTCAGAAAGTCTTTTACAGTCATTCTTTTCTTTCCTTCCAACTGAAGTTCTTGTGGAAAATACACTCCATCCTGGGTATAAATTTTAAACTCATTTTTTGAAATATCTAAAGTTCCGGAAGGTTTTCCGTGATTTGAGATTTCAAATTTACCCCCGAATATTTTTAATCCTTTTTCTTCCTCACCAATTTTTAGAGTGGTGAAAGCTGCAGGATATGGAGACATTCCAAGGATAAACTGATGAACGGTCTTTGAAGGAGCATTCCAATTGATTTTGGTGTCCTCCTTAAATATTTTATAAGCATTTTTAGGATGTTCTACTTGTGGCTGGGGTCTTTCCTCAATGGTATTTTCAGCCAGTCCATCCAATGTTCTTACCACCAGTCTTGAACCCATTTCCATCAGCCTGTCATGCAAAGCTCCTGCATTTTCGTCAGGTAAAACTTTAAGTTCTTCCTGCAAAAGAATATTCCCTTCATCTATTTTTTCGTTGATGAAGAATGTAGTGGCTCCAGTTTTTTCTTCGCCATTAATTACGGCATAATTGATGGGAGCTGCTCCTCTGTAATCAGGTAATAAAGAGGCGTGAAGGTTAAATGTTCCCATAGCTGGCATTTCAAAAAGAACCTTAGGCATCATTCTAAAAGCAACCACCACAAAAACATCAGCCTCAAGATTTCTAAGTTCCTCTAAAAATTCAGGATTTCTCAATTTTTCAGGTTGGAAAACAGGAATATTATTTTCAGAAGCATATATTTTTACAGGTGACTGGTGAATTTTCTGCCCACGTCCACTTGCTTTATCTGCAACGGTTACAACACCTACAACGTTATGATGAGATTGATGAATAGCCTCCAAAGAAGTCTTTGCGAATTCCGGAGTTCCTAAAAAAACAACTTTCAATGATTTCATAGCACAAAGATAAGTTTTTCGCGGATAGTTGCAGGTTTGAATTAGATAGAAGAAACGCTATCCAGCCTGGCAAAAAAATCTTATTCCATCTTCTAGGTCTCCAGTCTCTAAGTCTCCATATCTCTTGTCTCCGGTCTTATCCGCCTCATCACTCATGATTCAGTGCATATGTTCTGAAATTAAGCATTTTTACTTTTCCGGCATCCAGCAGGTAAATCAGGTTTTCTAAAATGTTTTCTTTAGAATGGTAGCTTAGCTGTACCGAAAGTTCTTCAATGGTTGCTGATCTCTTGGACAGTAGATTGATAATTTGCTGAGAAATATTTTTTCCGAAAATAGATTGCTTATTCTTTTCGCATACAGAACACTGACCACAGTTTTTTGAATTTTTTTCACCAAAATAGGAGAGGATAAGCTTCATCTTACAATAGTCTTTATTTTCCACGTAAAATTTCATTTCCTCCCATTTCTGGATTTTATTTCTCTGAATATGCTCAAAAAGTTTCCAGTAGGTATGATTGATGATTCTTTCGTCACGGGGTTTTAAAAACTTGATGCTGGCAAGCGCACCATCTATATATTCCAGGTAGTTTTTCTGCTGAAGTTCTTTCAGGCGTTCTTTGATCAAAGGAACACTGACCTCAATTTTGTTGCTTACCTGCTGTTCACTGAACATTACTTTATGAGTGGTGAGACCGGATATAGTCCGGAAAAGGAGTTCAATAAAATAGGCGTCTTTCTGTGGCAGCTGATCTATTTCATCGGCTTTCATAAAAAGTTCCAGTGAAGAAAGGCTTTTATGATCATTATAATAAATGATTTCCTGATTGTGGAGGAAATTAAGAACATTATTAATTTTTGCCTTAGACAGTCTTGTGAAATTCTGTATTCCCACAGTATTCAGCTGAAAGGTTTTTTCTGGCTGTTCAAATTCGGCAACCTGAAAAATAGAGTAGAGATAACTGATAATTTTTAAAAATTCAGCTTTATTGGGAATCTGGTTTTTTAAGATCTGATCAAAGTTCAGCAGCTCCTGTTTATTCCAAAGCATAAAAGCAAAACTGTCTTTTCCATCTCTTCCTGATCTTCCTATTTCCTGATAATAGTTCTCCAGAGAAGCAGCAGGGGAATAGTGAATCACAAAACGTACGTTATCTTTATCAATCCCCATTCCAAAGGCATTTGTAGAAATAAGAACATGATTATCACTTCTGTTCCAGATATTTTGCTTGGTATTTTTCTCTTTTGTCGTTAAGCCTGCATGAAAATAATCTACATTTTTCAACTGATTTTTGTTCAGGAACTCGGCTAACAGTTCTGCTTCTTTTCTTGTTCTTACATAGATGATTCCTGAATCTGTATTGTATTTCAGGATATCAAAAATACGTTGAAATTTATCAGCAACCTCTTCAGTGAAAATTTTGATATTGTCTCTTTTGAAACTTTTTTGAAATACGGAGGGCTTTCTAAGTTCTAGTTTGTTTTTAATTTCTTCAAGCACCTTTGGAGTTGCTGTAGCTGTTAGGGCAAGACAGGGAATTTCAGGATTGTTTTTTCTGAAGTCTTTTATATTCTGATAACTGGGGCGGAAATCCTGTCCCCATTCTGAAATACAGTGGGCTTCATCCACAGCAATGAACGAGAGCTGAATATCCTGAATATTCTGTAAAAACTGAGTATTGGTAAGCCTTTCCGGAGATACATACAACAGTTTTGTCAGCCCTTCCTTACATCGGCCATAAATAGCTTCCGCATCATATTCATCCAATTCTGAAGACAGGTATTCTGCTTCTATATTTCGGAATTTAAGCTGATTTACCTGGTCTTTCATTAATGCCAACAGTGGGGAAATGACGAGGCATGTTCCTTCTTTTAGCAATGCCGGCAGCTGATAGCATAAAGACTTTCCGGCCCCTGTGGGTAGTAAGACCAGTGTATCTTTTTCGTTAATAACAGAATTGATAATTTCTTCCTGAGAATCTCTGAAGTTGCTATAACCCCAGAAATACTTAAGAGTATCATACTTTAGCTTTTGAAAATCTTGCGGAGAAATCATAGGGTAAAAATAAGGAAAGTAATATAACAAAAAAAGCCACGCAATGCGTGACTTTCATATAATACTTAATAAGTTTATTATTTAGCTTCGAAGTATACTCTTCTGTTCGCTCTGTTTTTCCATTCAGGGCATTTTGTAGCTGGCTCACATTCAGGGTATTTAAGGTCTTTTTCACCTTTTCCTACTGCATTAAGTTTACCATTTTGAACACCGTTTTTAATCAGGTAATTCTTCACATTATTAGCTCTTCTTTGAGATAACTTTTGGTTATAAGCATCAGTACCTCTTGTATCTGTAGCACCAATTACACTGTAAGAACCATTTGAAGAATTGATATAGTTAACAGCATTATTTAAGATTGGAGTATTTGATGGTAAAATTCTGTCAGAATTCAAATCAAATTCAATACCTTCCAGTTTAGTTTCAGTTTCTACTACAGGTCCGGTAGTAGTGGTAGGGCAACCGTTGTTTTCCACAGGTCCGGGAACAGTTACACACTTATCGTAAAGGTCAATAACGCCATCTAGATCTGTGTCAAGAGCAACACCGGCACCATCCACTCTCGCTCCGGCAGGAGTATCAAGCTGTCTGTCCCAGTCATCACATACACCGTCGTTATCAGCATCACCTTTTTTACATACTTCAATATCCTGGTTTTTGTTAGCCAGAACGTCAAGTTTGTAATAGATTTCCTGAAGTGGGTCATGCCACATTAAGTGAGATTCGTGTTTTCCTAGCTTTATGGAAAGTCCTAAAGTAGCATTGAAGAAATTATCTGAAACCTGCTCAGAACGCTTGTTGATAGCACTGTATGCATCACCGCCACCGTCAAATTCATCATCACCGGTAATCACATACATCAATCTACCTTCAAGGTCGATTCTGTTGTTCACTTTGAACTTCAGACCTGTACCGGCCTGCATAAACATAGAACCTAGTTTGAAAGGTTTTACTTCAGTCATTAACCTCTGTCCTTTGCTGTCTTTCTGGTATGCTCTGTAGGCAATGGTACCTACCCCTGCATATCCATGAAGAGCCCATCTGTAAGTAGAATGATTATCTACTCTTCTTAAAAGGTTAGAGAAGTTGATATCTCCTAAGATAGAGATGGCATCATACTGAGTTCTTGCCCCTACAGCTGCAGCATCGGGAGCAGCATCTTTAGTATTGAACCAACCCTGTCTTGTTTCTCCTCTGTCATATTGTAGCTTCAGACCAAAAGCATGAGTAATGGCCTTATCGATACTTACATAAGCAGAGTATCCGAAAAGGTTTTTACCATTTCCATTCTTAATGGACGTCAAATCTGATGATTGAAGAAGAGGAACACCCGCACCTACTGAAATCGACCAGTCATTAAATCTCTTCGATTGGTTTGTAAATGGGGAAACGTTGGCAGATCCCGAAGAAAATGTATTGGGATACGTTCCTGTTGAAACTGCCGTTGAGTCTTGTGCATAGCTGGCGCTTGGTATAGCTAATGCCAGAGCAACAATTGCTAAACTTAATTTCATAGTGTTATTTTTTTAAGTTAAGTTATTTTAAATGATTTTATTTATTAAAAACTAATTTTATGTTAATTTTTTTCTAAATTGCTTAAAAATTAACTAATTATTATTTGCAATTAACAGAGTTTTAGCCCTGAAAATGATATAAAGATAGGTAAAAAAATCCAAAATCGAAAAAAAAACCGAAAAGAAGAATTCTTTTCGGTTTTTTTTTGTTATAAAAAATTATTTTTTCTTTTTCTTACCAGTAACTTTTTTTACTGATTTTTTTACCGGAGCATCTTCATAGTCTTTCTTTTGGATAGAATTCCATTCAGAAGCTTCTATAAATTTTACAGTAACTTTTCTGTCTGCTAATCTTTCGGCATCAGAAGCTGATGCAGGAATTGTAGCTTCTGCAGAACCTACTCCTCTTGATTTCAGTACATTTTGGCTGATACCTCTGTTTTCAAGAGCACCTACTACTGCAGCCGCTCTTTCTTTAGATAATCTAAGATTATAAGCTGCATTTCCTTTGCTATCTGTGTGACCGGTCAGTAAATAATTACCTCCGTTTTCTTTGATAATTGAAGCTGCAAGATCTAATTTACTGTTAGACTCAGGTCTTATCGTAGCTTTATTGAAGTTAAAGTAGATATCTTTAAGTGTTTTCTCTACTTCTACTGCTGTCTGATTATTATCCTTCTTTACAGGGCAGCCGTTGTTTTCCACAGGTCCCGGAACCGTTACACACTTATCGTAAAGGTCAATAACGCCATCTAGATCTGTGTCAAGAGCAACACCGGCACCATCCACTCTCGCTCCGGCAGGAGTATCAAGCTGTCTGTCCCAGTCATCACATACACCGTCGTTATCAGCATCACCTTTTTTACATACTTCAATATCCTGGTTTTTGTTAGCCAGAACGTCAAGTTTGTAATAGATTTCCTGAAGTGGGTCATGCCACATTAAGTGAGATTCGTGTTTTCCTAGCTTTATGGAAAGTCCTAAAGTAGCATTGAAGAAATTATCTGAAACCTGCTCAGAACGCTTGTTGATAGCACTGTATGCATCACCGCCACCGTCAAATTCATCATCACCGGTAATCACATACATCAATCTACCTTCAAGGTCGATTCTGTTGTTCACTTTGAACTTCAGACCTGTACCGGCCTGCATAAACATAGAACCTAGTTTAAAAGGTTTTACTTCAGTCATTAGGCTCTGTCCTTTGCTGTTTTTCTGATATGCTCTGTAAGCAATGGTACCTACCCCTGCATATCCATGAAGAGCCCATCTGTAAGTAGAATGGTTATCTACTCTTCTTAAAAGGTTAGAAAAGTTGATATCTCCTAAGATAGAGATGGCATCGTACTGAGTTCTTGCCCCTACAGCCGCAGCATCGGGAGCGGCATCTTTAGTATTGAACCAACCCTGTCTTGTTTCTCCTCTGTCATATTGTAGCTTCAGGCCAAAAGCATGGGTAATGGCTTTATCGATACTTACATAAGCAGAGTATCCGAAAAGGTTTTTACCATTTCCATTCTTAATAGACGTCAAATCTGATGATTGAAGGAGAGGAACACCTGCACCTACTGAAATCGACCAGTCATTAAATCTCTTAGACTTGTTGGTAAATGGGGAAACATTGGCAGATCCTGAAGAGAATGTATTGGGATATTCTCCATTAGAAACTGCAATGCTGTCTTGCGCATATATAGCACTAGGGATTGCCAGTGCCAATGCAGCAATTGCTAAATTAAATTTCATCGTGTATTATTATTTGATATTTTTTTGATAAAACGCTCGTCAACTTATTTGGTTGGGCATCCGTTGTTTTCTACAGGTCCCGGAACCGTTACGCATTTATCATATAAATCTATAACTCCGTCAAGGTCCATATCCAGAGCAACACCGGCACCATCTACTCTTGCACCTGCAGGAGTATCAAGTTGTCTGTCCCAATCGTCGCATACTCCGTCATTATCAGCATCTCCTTTTTCACATACCACAAGATCATTTGTAGCATTTTCTAAAACGTTGAGTCTGTAATATCCTTCCTGAAGTGGATCATGCCATGCTAAGTGGGAAGTGTGTTTTCCTAGTTTGAAAGACATTCCTAAGCTGACTGTCCATGCATTATCGGATCTTTTTGCATTAAGCATGTTGTATTTTGAATTTTTTGACGCTGGATCATAATCATTGGCATCAGCCCATCCGCCACCGTCAAATTCATCATCACCACTTATGAGGTACATCGTTCTTGCTTCAACATCAATAAGTTTTGAAACCTTGTATTTAACTCCGAAACCTCCCTGATAGAAGATAGAGTTAATGTCAATGTCCTGTTTGATAAATAGAGGAACTCTTTTTGGACTATTGCTCCATCTGAATTCATCATTGTCATGCAGTGAAGTTCTGAATGCTTGAACCCCAATTCCCGCATATCCATGGAATGCCCATCTGTAAGGAGAATGATTGTCAGTTCTTCTTAATAAATTTGAGAAGTTGATATCCCCTAATAAAGATATTTGATCAAACTGGGTTGTAGCAGTACCTACACCTGCTAGCTGGCCTGCTGCACCTGGAAGCTGACCTGTTTGCTTAGTTTCTCCTCTCATATACATTACGCTTAAAGCGAAAGTATGTGAAATTTGCTTATCCACGCTTACGTAAGCATTGTAACCCCAATTCGTTTTGTCTTTATTGATTGATGTAAGATCCGAGTGGACCATAAATGCTGCACCTCCTCCCACAGAAATTGACCAGTCATTGAATCGTCTGGCTTTGTTGTCGAATGGCTGTACATTAGCGGAACCTGAAGAAAAAGTATTAGGGTACTCAGTTGAAGAATTAACTGTAGTACTGTTGTCTTGCGCATAAGCTGCAATTGGCAGTGTAGCCAATAATAATAAACCTAATTTCATACAGTATGTTTTATGTTTTAAATAAAATCTTTTAATAATATTCTGGAAAATTCCCTTTCAAAAAGATGTTTTTTATGAGGGATTTCTAATCTTTCTGATATAAAATTTAATTCATTATAGGTAATGATATCAATATCTATTATTCTGTCTGCATAGCCTCCAGATACTTTTGAATCATTAACTCTTCCCATTTCAACTTCAATATCTTTAATAAAATCAAGCAGTTGAATTGGCGAAAGATGAGTGAATATTACTGCTGCAATATTACAAAAAATATTGGAACTGACAAATTCTACGGGCTCGGACATTAAAAATTCGCTAATTTGTGAAATGTTGTTTCCACCATCGCTAATTTTCTGTAAGGCAAGCTCTACATTTTTTTTTTGATCTCCAAGGTTACTTCCTAGTAACAAAACCACCTTTTGCTGCGACATATTGGAAAATTGATTGATTTATGAGAAGTTTCTTTAAAAATGTTTTGGCAAATATAGTTGCAATTGTGATACTTTGCGCTTTATTTTTCATCTTTTTCATTATGATGCTTGTGTTTAGTTCTATGGGGAATGATAAGTCTGTGACGGTAAAAAAGAACTCGGTCCTTACGATTAATTTAAAAACACATATCATAGACAGCCCTACTGAAGAGGAAGGTGGATTGTTCGGAATTAGCAACCAGAACAAGAGTGTTCTTCTGTATGATGCGTTGGAAGCAATCAATAAAGCGAAAACGGATGATAATATTAAAGGGATCAGTATTGAAGTGGATGACTTAAATGCCGGGCTTACCCAGATTGATGATATCAGAAATGCTATTGAGGATTTCAAAAAAAGTGGAAAGTTTGTGTATGCTTACGGAAATGGAGTTTCACAATCTTCTTATTATTTGGGATCAGTAGCTGATCAGTATTATCTGAATCCTGCCGGTGGTATTGAACTGAAAGGATTGTCCACAGAAGTTACTTTCTTTAAAGATTTTGCAGATAAATACGGGATAGGAATCGAAGTTATACGTCATGGTAAATTTAAATCAGCAGTAGAACCTTTTTTAAGGAATGATATTTCTCCGGAGAACAAAGAGCAGCTAAGTACACTTTTGAATGATCTTTGGAAAAATACATCCGGTAAAATGGCTGTTTCAAGAAAAATTGATACTGCTCAGTTTAAAATGGTTGTTGACAGTTTATACGGAATGATTCCTGAATTGGGATTACAATACAAGCTTGCAGATAAACTTGTTCAAAAGACAGAATATGATGATATGATCAAGTCTAAGCTAAGCCTGAAAGACAAAGAAAAATTAAATAAGGTCTCATTGGCTAATTATATAAGCTCTTATTCAGATGATGATAAATCAGGAGAAAAAGTAGCGGTATTATATGCTTCCGGGTCTATTAACAATGGTGACGGATACAATGATATTTATGCTGAAAAATATGTAAAATACATCAAAAAACTTCAGGATGATGAAAAAGTGAAAGCGGTTGTTTTAAGAATCAATTCTCCAGGAGGTAGTGCGAATGCCTCGGATGAGATTTTATTTGAACTTCAGCAGCTAAAAAAGAAAAAGCCGCTTATTGTTTCTTTTGGAGACTATGCTGCTTCCGGAGGATATTATGTAGCGATGGCTGCGGATAAAATTTATTCTGAGCCTAATACACTTACCGGTTCAATTGGAGTTTTTGGAGTGATTCCTTATTTTAAAGATATTGCGAATAAAAACGGAATTCGTGCAGACGTTGTTGCAACTAATGCTAACTCTATGTATTATTCCGGGCTGAACGGAGTGACGCCTTATGGAGTGAATATGATGACAAGGGGAGTGGAAGGCACTTACAAGAGATTTGTGCATTTTGTAACGCAAAACAGAAAACAGACTTTTGAACAGATAGACAGTGTTGGCGGTGGCAGAGTATGGAGTGGAGTACGTGCTAAGCAGATTGGTTTGGTAGATGATTTGGGAACACTTAGTGATGCCATAAAGTTTGCGGCACAGAAAGCAGGATTAAAGTCTTACCATGTAGATTCATTTCCTAAAAGAATGTCTCCTTTTGAACAGATATTTAATGATCTGAATGAAGACGATGTTTCTGCGAAATTGATCAAAAATAAGATAGGAAAAGCCAACTATGAAATCTTACAGCAGATTACGGATAAAAAACTTCAGGCTGATGTAAAGATGACAATGCCTTACCAGATTAGAATCGACTAACTAAATTATATTGTAAACAAAATCCCGGATCTGATTTCAGTTCCGGGATTTTATTTTATAATAAGTATTGGCTGAATATTAGCTTTTCTTTGTAGCCATTCCATAAATCCAGAGAATGATTAAAGCTCCTCCAATAGATAAGATCCAGCTTCTTGGATTCCAAAATGAGGCAATATCTCCCCAATGTAAAATATAAACTCCTATAGCTCCTCCTAAAAAGGCTCCCAGAATTCCCAGGATAATAGTGATTAGCCATCCTCCACCCTGAGTACCGGGCATGATCATTTTAGCGATAGCTCCTGCAATAAGACCGAATAAAATCCATGTTATTATTCCCATAGTTGTAAATTTTTAAATGTTAATATTTTTTTTAATAATTTGTTTACTAATATAAGGGAAAACATGATATAAATCATCTTTTCTTGAAGAATGAGTCTACAAATTCCGTACCATTAAAAAGCTGTAAATCCTGCATTTTTTCACCTACGCCTATATATTTTACAGGAATCTGGAACTGATCTGAGATGCCGATAACAACACCTCCTTTAGCTGTTCCGTCTAATTTGGTGACCGCTAATGCATTTACTTCGGTAGCGGCTGTAAACTGCTTCGCCTGTTCAAATGCATTCTGCCCTGTAGAGCCGTCAAGAACCAACAGGATCTCATGAGGAGCATCAGGAATAACCTTTTGCATTACTCTTTTGATCTTGGAAAGTTCATTCATCAGATTTATTTTATTGTGAAGTCTTCCGGCAGTATCTATAATAGCAATGTCTGCATTTTGTGCTACAGCGCTTTGTACGGTATCAAATGCTACAGAAGCCGGGTCGGAGCCCATTCCTTGTTTTATGATAGGAACACCCACTCTTTCGCTCCAGATGGTAAGCTGATCAACAGCTGCTGCTCTAAAGGTATCTGCGGCCCCTAAAACTACTTTTTTACCTTCTGATTTGAATTGGTGGGCAAGCTTTCCGATAGTTGTTGTTTTCCCTACACCGTTTACTCCTACTACCATAATAACATATGGCTTTTTGGAAGCATCAATATTTCCGGTTCCGGCATGAGGATTTTCAAGAAGCAGTCCTGAAATTTCATCACGGAGAATTTTATCCAATTCGTTTACACTAACATATTTGTCTCTGGCAACACGTTCTTCAATTCTTCCTATAATCTTAATCGTAGTAGAAGCACCTACGTCAGATGCAATCAGTATCTCTTCAAGATTATCCAGTACTTCATCATCTACTTTACTTTTACCGACTACGGCTTTCGTCATTTTTTCAAAGAATCCCTGGCTGGACTTTTCCAATCCTTTATCTAAGGTTTCTTTTTCTTCCTTTTTGAAAATATTTTTAAACCAACTCATAGTTTTAGTTTATTCTTATTTATTTTTTAATAACTGCTGTGGCTTCTACTTCTATAAACACATCATTTCTGAACAGGCTGCTCACTTCTACAAGACTGCTTACCGGAGGGTTTTGAAGGTTGACATAGGCATCCCGGACTTTTCTGAAATCCGGTGTTTTAGACATATCTGTGATAAATATTCCTAATTTTATAATGTCTTTCGCTGTTCCTCCATATTCTTTCAGAACCGTAATCTATATTTTTGAATATCTGCTGTGTTTGCTCCTCTACATTGTTCCCTATCAGGTTTCCATCCGTATCAAGGGGAACCTGCCCAGACAATAAAACCATTTTAGAAGTTCCACAATCAATACTTACTGCTTGTGACAATCCTTTTATGTTGAAAACTTTTGGAGAATTTTTATATTCTAAGATATTCATAGTTTTCTGACTGAATGAAAATAGAAAGATGGCTGTGCAAAACAGAACAAGAATCTTTTTCATATTTTATTGATTAATAATCTGGTGAACAAAGATAACAAAAAAACTACCCAAAATATGAGTAGTTTTTTATATTGTAAATAAAGTCCCGATTATTTTTTCAAATAACCATCAACTTCGTCTGCATTCATTACTTTTTCTTCGAAAACGTAAGCTCCTGATTTAGAAGACTTAGTCATTTTCACCACTTTAGTCATTTTTTTAGACTGACCGCTTTGTAGGGTTGCTACTACTTTCTTTGCCATTGTAAATTATATTTATAAATTACTTGATTTCTTTATGAAGGGTAGATCTCTTAAGAACAGGATTGTATTTTTTCAATTCCAATCTTTCTGTAGTGTTCTTTTTATTTTTTGTAGAAATGTATCTAGACATTCCTGGCATACCGCTTTCTTTGTGCTCTGTACATTCAAGGATTACTTGAACTCTGTTTCCTTTTTTTGCCATGATGTATTAATTCTTTTTAATCAATCCGTTTCTAGTAGCTCTTTCAATAGCTTCTTCGATTCCAATCTTGTTAATCACTCTCAATCCATGAGCTGATACTTTCAGTGTTACGTGCTTATCTTGCTCCGGAAGGTAAAACTTCTTCTCCAATAAGTTAATTTCAAAACGACGCTTCGTTTTGTTATTAGCGTGAGAAACGTTGTTACCAACCATTGCACGCTTTCCTGTTATTTGGCAAATTCTTGACATATCTCGATGTTCTTATTTGTATAATATTTGAGAGTGCAAAATAACGAAGAATTTTTTAGATAGACAAATCTTTTAGAAAATATTTGAAATAACTTACTGATTAATAATATTGATTTTAAAATAGCCGAATTGCCGGAATAGGGTTGTAGAGCAGGCCTGATATATTTCATGCAGACTTTCTTCATGGAAAATAATTTAATACTTTATCTTTGTTTTTAATTAATCTAAATAAAAATAATATGAAGAGAATTTATATTCTGTTATCTATGGTGCCGATTTGTTTAGCCGCTCAGAATTTCGCCGAAATACAAACAGGGATGAACAACTTTTATTATTCTGCGGCGGATATCGCTGATATTGATCATAACGGGACTATGGATATTGTATTCAATGGAGCTATAGATTCAGATGGAGATGGAACAGCGGATATGACTTATAATGAAGTTTACAAGAATAATGGTTCCGGATTATCTTCTTATGCCGGGCTTGGAGTAGGACCTACGCATTTAGGAGATATAAAGTTTATTGATTTTAACAATGACGGACTGCTGGATATTGTCTCTACAGGGCTGAGCTATATGGATGTGGTTAATTATAAACAATACAGATTCAGAAATACAGGAACAGGTTTTGTAAAAGAAGAAAACCTTTCCGGAAAAATTTACGGATCTATAGAGGTTTGTGATTTTAATCATGACGGAAAACAGGATTATGCACTTAATGGAACCCAATACTCCCATGGGGGAGGTTTTAGAAACAGCCTGGATTTTTACCGTAATACAGGAGCTGGTTTTGACATGACTGAAAACTGGGTAGATGGAACTCAGAACGGTAGTTTTAAAATCGTTGATCTTAATAATGATCAGCTTTTAGATCTCGTAATCATTGGATCGGATATCAATGGAGCACCTATCTCCAGGGTGTACATGAATCAGGCCGGAGTGTTGACATTTGTTCAGGATTTTGAACCTCTGACAAGCGGAAAGATAGATTTTGCAGACTTTAATGCGGATGGTTTCCAGGATATTCTTGTGGCAGGAAAGGATGATAATGATAACGGATATTTTGCGGTCTTAATGAATGATGGAACAGGTACGCTGATCACTCATCAGCTTAATCTGCCGGATATTTCTGATGCCTCTATAAGCATTGGAGATGTAAACAATGACGGGTATTATGATTTTATTATTTCCGGAAATGATAATGATGCAGCTGTAAAAACCTATCTGTATAACCCAAACACTCAAAACTTTACTGAAGGAACTACTACGGGAATATATAACCTGGGAGGTCCGGGAGTTGTTCAATTATTTGATTTTGATAATGATCACCATCTGGACGTTTTATTGAGCGGATTTGATTGGTCAAATCCTGATATGCCTTCCCTGACGAAGATTTTTAAAAATACATCTACAGAAGCCAATGCCAAGCCTACACCTCCCACCAATCTGAATCTGACAAGAAACGGAAACAGGTTTGATTTTGCGTGGAGTGGTGCCACAGATGATAAAACACCTGCCAGTGCTTTACGATATGAAATCAGTGTAGGATCAACTTCCGGAGCGATAGATATTGCTAAATATATAGTGACAACCCCATCATGGTTTCTGGAGCTGGATCCTTCTGTTCAGAATGTATACTGGAGCGTAAAAGCAATAGATGCGTCAAAAACCTATTCTAATTCTTCTGCAGAAAACAGCACATTGGGAACCCGTGATATCATGACCAGCCAGCAGCTTGTCGTATATCCGAATCCTGCTTCTGAGAAAGTATATATCAGAGGGGGAAAAGTTTCGGAAGCTGAAATGTTTTCAATGGACGGTAAAAAACTGAATGTTATTTTGAACAGTGACCAATCTATTACTGTCTCTCACTTACCAAAAGGAATTTATGTATTAAAACTGAAGATAAAAAACGAAATAACCACCAAGAAACTTACGATTAAGTAATTGAATCATTCTATCTTCTATCAATGAGAAAAGCCAGACGTCCAGCTGGCTTTTCTCTTTTTTTATTTAAAATTTCTGAATGATCTGTAACATCAACGAGAAGATATGACTTTGCATATCATACAAATTAAGTGGATGCTTGTGTTGAAGATGATACTTTGCTTTGTTATTAAAATGGGTAACTATTAGAAATAATTTCCATTATTTGCTTTCAACAGCACTGATTGTATTTTACAGCTGAAATATTGAAATACAAAGAGAAAGAATAGAGGGAAATAGAGTAAGAAATATCTTGGTAAAGGGGCTATAGAATAAAATAACAGATAAAATATAAATAATATCCCAAGAAATGCTGCTTGAAATGTAAATCCTGATCTTGACTTTTGAAATAATATATAAATTAACAGCAGATTAAAAACTAATAAGCTAATACTGTATAAATAGGGCACTGTATTACCTGAGAAGTTATAGTTCCCCGGATAATAGTTTAAAAAATTAATTCCGATTTTCTTTAAACTATTTTCAATAAACAATTTAGGATGTGTTGAAATAAAATTCTTGTTGAGTTGATTGAGATAGGTATCTATTTGTTTTTCGTTTTCGTAATGAGTTCGGAGATACTCATCCGTTAATATTATTTTTTTTGACGGATCATAGGGGAAATTGTCACTTGAAAATATATCATATTTTTCATGATTTCCTTTTGCAAAATTATAACTTAAAGAAGTTGAGTAATGAAAAGTTCCTATTTTTTCATAATTTCTTATACACCAGGGGAGGTAGGCGATGAATATGAATGCCAATAGAAGCAGGAGGCTGTAATACTTTATTCTTTTATACAATATGAGCACAAATGCTGAGAGAATCATTAAGAATAAAAATTCATACCGGATATATAATCCCAGTATGGATACAATTGAAATCAGTACTAAATTTTTGTGGGTGATTTTTTTTGATAATTTCAATAGTAAAGCAAAAAAAACATTGAATATAGAGATTGTAAGTGCAAATGAACTGATTTTTGTAATGCCAATAAGAATAGGCGGAAAGAAAATTATGCATACAAAAGCAATAAAGTAATTATTTTTATTCTTATCATTTTCTTTAAAACTTTGAACAAGCGATAAGACTGAAAAAAATAAAATAACAGATTGTAAAATACAGGATATCATTATCCATTGCGGAATCTTAAAAATACTTTGTATCAAAAGTAAATAATAAGGATATAAGGGAGGCATATAGGCAGAAGGTTTACCTAGATAATAATAGTCATGGTAATCCGCAAAATTTTGCATGATGACTTTCCACTCAAATACGAGTGTGGCATTTTTGCTTAGATAGGATACTACTATAAAATACAATAGAAAAATTATAAAATATCTATATCTGAATATTTTTTCCTTCATTTTTCCTATGCTCTAATACATTCAATCATTCTATAAAAACTAAGCTTTCTTTGTTTTTCTTTTGAACCATTCAATCAGAAAATAAAACAATAAAAATCCTAAAGCAAATATTGAAAACCTTGAAAGAAGATCTCCGGCTCTGGTATAGAAAGTCATCGTATCATAAAGATTTACTTTGGCAAATAAAGTAGTCTGATCACCATAAAAAGTATCAGCTACCACTTCTCCTTTGGCATCGATATGTGCGGAAATTCCACTATTGGCAGCACGGGCAATTTCTCTCCTTGTTTCAATAGCCCGTAATCTGGCGTAAGATAGAAGCTGTTTGTGTCCTTCAGAAACTCCCCACCAGGAATCATTAGTCATGATGCCTAAGAAATTGGCTCCTTTTTTTACATAATCGGTAACAAACTCGCCATAAATGCTTTCATAGCAGATGATAGGCGCTATTTTACCTTTATTGTAAGGGTTCGAAAAAGCTAGCCTTTCTTTATCTGTGCTTAAAGAAGCCACTGTGCCTCCCAGATTGAGCATGGCATCTCCTAATAGAGGTTTAAGAACACTCATATATGGAAAGATTTCAACTCCCGGAACAAGTTTTCCTTTGTGATAAACCTGTGTTTTCTGATTGGGAGCTAACTGAATGGCTGTATTGTAACTCGTTACCCAAACTCCTGAATTGATCTGGTAAGCTTCTTGAGGGATATTTTGCGGATCAAAATAAAAACGGTGAGAAGAAATTCCTGTAGCAAAAACAGATCCGGGATGTTTTGCTAAAAACTCTTTGATATTGTTTAAAAGTAAACTCTTTTCAAAGCCGGTTTCAGAAATTGAACCTCTACCCGGAATGGCTGTTTCCGGAGCCATGAAATAATCAATTTTTCCTTTTGCATTATTTTCAGCCAGCGTTAGCAAGTCATTTTCAATGGTAAGGCTGTCTTTTGAGTATTTTTCCATGTATGGATCAAGATCGGGCTGAAGCATCAGTACGTTTACCTGTCCCGATGGTTTCTCATTAAAGCTGTTGTACCTGATTAATGAAATAATCATGGGAACGGCAATTAACGCTACTACAATGGAAGAGTTTTTAATCAGATCTTTTCTCTTTCTTCCGGCTTCCCAGGTTCTCAGGGTATAGAAAATTAAAACGTTGATCAGTAAGATCCAAAAACTTCCTCCCGTAGCTCCCAGGGTATCATACCATTGGATAAGCTTAGGATATTCAGAAAATACATTTCCTAAATTCAGCCAGGGCCATGTCAGTTCCCAACCCAGATGAAATTTTTCAAAACTCATCCAGATGGCGATCAAAAATCCTAAGCCCCAATAAGTTCCCTGAGCATTTTTGTACCAATGATAACATTGGAAAACTAAAGAATATAAAAGTGAATTGACCAAAACTGGGAATACCACTGCCATCATGGAATGGCTTCCATCCGGATTTTTAGAGCCATAAAGCCATCCTGTAGTGACGATGTTCCAAATGATAAAACACAGATAGGAAAGTCCGAAAACCATCCAGCTTTTTCTTGTATAGCTGGAGAATTTTGAAATTCCATGTTCCATCATCAGTAGAGGAACAAGGGCAAAAAATATAAAAAAAGGAACTCCATAAGTAGGCCATGAAACCGACAGCAGCATTGCTGAAATAAGTGTAAGTAAAACGTATTTCATTAATTTATTTTAATATACAAATTTAATGTTTTTGAAATGAATATCTTAGCACCTGATGTTAAAGAAAGTATACAAAATTGTAATTATTCCCTATACCTTATTTTTGCTTTACCTGATGTTTTTGGGGATGGGCAGATATCAGTATGAAGATAATCTGATTACTGTAGAACCTATTTTTTCTACAATCAAATTTATTCAGACTACAGATGAGTGGAGAGATATTGTGATTATTGTATTAGGGAATATTGTTATGTTTGTTCCTTTTGGTTTTCTGGGCTGGATTTTTCCAGGGCTTAAAGATATGAAAACATTGTGTATCACTTTCATTTCAGCTATTGTAATTGTAGAAGCACTCCAATACTTTACAAGAATGGGGATATTTGAGGTAGACGATATCCTCCTGAATACTTTCGGGGTGTATTTGGGCTGGCAGATCAGAGTATTTTTAGAAAAAAAGTTTAATTGTTGAGTTCTTTAGCACGCTTTTCAGCATTCAGAATTCCCTGTTTTAAAATATCTTTAAAGCTGTTCTCTTCAAATGTCTTTAAGGCAGCTTCCGTAGTTCCGCCTTTGGATGCCACATCTTTAATCAGCTCTTCAAGGCTTTTTTCAGAATTGTTGATCAGATGGTAAGCACCCAGCATTGTTTGTTTTACAAAAAGCTTGGACAGGTTTTCTTCAATTCCCATCTCAATTCCTGCTTTAATCATGGCGTCAATGATATAGTAGAAGTAAGCAGGTCCGCTGCCTGATAATGCGGTAACACCATCCAAAAGATCTTCATTTTCCAGATAGACAGAGCGCCCGGTGCTGTTGAGCAGTCTTTCAATATTGATTAACTGACTGAAAGAAATTCCGTCTGCAGCAGTATAACCGGTAATTCCCATACCTAAAAGAGTAGGAGAGTTAGGCATTGCCCTTACCACAAGTGGATGATTAAGTGATTTTTGGATTTTATCAATATTGATTCCAGCCATGATGGATAAAACCATCTGGTTTTCTTTTAATGTAAACTGAATATTTTGAGCAACAAGCTGGAAATCCTGAGGTTTCACAGCGATAATGACCAAATCTGCATCCAGTTCTTTAACCTCGCTGAAAGTTGAAATTACAGACTTGGGAAAGTCCTCAGCTATTTTAGCTACTTTAGATGGATTTCGGATGATCAGATGAAGGTGTTCAGGTTTGATCAGTTCGTACTTCAAAAAAGATTTTGAAAAAGATAGCCCCATATTTCCGGCTCCCAGAATCGCTATTTTCATATTGTGCCTTTATTTTCAGCTAAAATAATGATTTTATGGAAAATGGGTATGAACTATTATAGGATAATTGCCATTGTTTTTGCGATTACCAGTAATACAAAATTGTGTACTGACAAAACTGTAAAATTAAAGGCTGTTTCACTATTGAAGCAGCCCTTGTATTTATTATATGATGTTCACTTCGCGTTCAAGCTCTATTCCAAATTTCTCTTTCACGGAGTTTATAATTTCAGTAGAGAAATCAAAAATTTCCTTGCCGCTTGCCTTTCCGGTTGCATTGATGATCACTAATGATTGCAGCTTGTGTGAGGCTACATTTCCGATCTGTTTTCCTTTCCACCCACATTGTTCAATCAGCCATCCGGCAGGAACCTTTACCCTATTTCCGTTAGCATATCCCTGAATATTCTCAAATTTCTGTTGTAAATCTTCAAACTGAACCAAAGGAATTGTAGGATTTTTGAAAAAACTTCCGGCATTCCCGATTTCTTTAGGATCCGGCAGCTTGCTTTGTCTGATATTGATCACTGCTTTAGATACATCCTGAATACTAGGGTTTTCAATACCCAGATGTTTCAGTTCAGATTGAATAGCGCCGTATTCTGTTTTTACATGATGTTCTTTTTGAGTCAGCTTAAAAGTAACTTCCATAATGACATATCTGCCTTTTCCTTCCTGTTTAAAAAAAGAATCCCTATATCCGAATCTGCATTGTTCAAGGTTGAATGTCTTCACTTCAAGGTCTTCCAGATCCAATACTTTACAGCTGACAAAAACATCTTTAATTTCAGTTCCGTAAGCCCCGATATTCTGCATGGGAGAAGTGCCTACATTTCCGGGGATTAAAGACAGGTTTTCCAGTCCGCCATAATTTTTCTGTAAGCAATACATCACAAACTCATGCCAGTTTTCACCAGCTTTG
Source organism: Chryseobacterium sp. WG23 (assembly GCF_024586575.1). Taxonomy (NCBI): domain Bacteria; kingdom Pseudomonadati; phylum Bacteroidota; class Flavobacteriia; order Flavobacteriales; family Weeksellaceae; genus Chryseobacterium; species Chryseobacterium sp. WG23. The sequence goes on along the minus strand of NZ_JALCZE010000008.1, from coordinate 163,412 downwards.
GCTGTGACAAGTATTTCACGATCACTAAAGTTTTCTTCGGATATTCCTTTTAAATTAAGCTTAACAGCAAGGCCGTCAAAATCCTTAGTCAATAAAATATTACTTCCGCCGCCCAAAAAAAGAAGGGGAAGAGACTGAGATTTTGAATAGCTGAGCGCTTCTTTTAATTCCTCGATATTGCTGACTTCAGTAAAGTATTTAGCATTGGCGTCAACTCCAAATGTGTTGTAAGGTTGTAAGGAAAAATTTTCTTGCATGTTTTATTTGTATTCTTTTGGCAGAATGTGGTCTATTTGTTCTTTAAGCTGTTGAAATTGATTGTAATGTACAGTATCAACATAAGCGTTTACATAAATATGTGACTTTTTAGGAGTACGGATTTGAAAAGTTTCATCTATACCGTCTACAGATTGTTGGCTTGGAGAACTTTTTATATGATCAAGATCCACCATATGAATGGATGAGGTAAGCTGTTTCCAGGTATCGGCATTGATAGCAGAATGCCATTTCTTGTGATTTTGAGTGGAAGTTGTTCCTTTTTCCGCAGTGATGGAATCTTTGGTGACTTTTATAATCCTGTAGTAGCCGAGACTTCCCCCAATATTGGAAATGCTGATAGACGTGATTTCATAGGGGTTCTTAGGGACTGTTTGTACCGATTCCTTTTTGTCACAGGAAAAAAATGCCGACAGCAAAAAGATCGAAAACAGTATTTTCAGATATATATTTTTTGTTGTCGGCATCATATTATAATTTATAGGCTAAATTCTTCTCTGTACTTTTTTAAAGCTTCTTTAAGGATTTCAGCACTTTTTCTCAAATCTTCTTCTTTAAGAACGTAGGCAATTCTTACCTGTTTTTTACCTAATTCCGGATTGCTGTAGAATCCACCGGCAGGAGCTACCATAATGGTTTCCTTATTCAGTGAATATTTTTCCAGTAACCATTGTGCAAATTTTTCTGTATCATCTACCGGAAGCTCGGCAACACAGTAGAATGCCCCTCTCGGTTTAGGACAGATTACCCCTGGGATAGCATTTAACAGGTCTACCAATACATTTCTTCTGTGGGTGTATTCTTCTCTTACAGCTCTAATGTAAGCGCCATCGTTCTGGTGTGCGGCAGTTGCTGCAATCTGTCCCAAAAGAACAGGGCTTAATCTTGCCTGGGCAAAAAGCATTGCTGCATTACGGATTTTTGAAGAACGGGTAAGCATACATCCTATTCTTACGCCACACATAGAATAACGTTTGGATTCCGAGTCTATAATGATGCAGTTTTCGCTCAATTCAGGGAAATCAAGCATTGAAATTTGCTGCTTCCCATCATATACATATTCTCTGTACACCTCGTCAGAGATGATTACGATATCATATTTTAAAGCAATTTCTGCAAGTTTTTGCAACTCTTCACGGGTATACAGGTATCCCGTTGGGTTACCAGGATTACAGATGACAATAGCTCTTGTTTTTTCTGTGATTTTTTTCTCAAACTCTTCTATTGGAGGCAGGGCAAAACCTGTATCAATAGTAGAAGGAACTGCTACTACATTGACATTAAATGTACTGGTAAAACCATTGTAGTTTGCATAATAAGGCTCAGGAATAATAACCTCATCACCATCATCACATAATGTAGAAATGGCAAAATTAAGGGCTTCAGATCCTCCGTTGGTAACAATGAAGTTGTCCGGTGTCAAATCAGCAAAACCTAATGAATGATAATATTCAGTAAGGGCTTTTCTGTATTCTATATTACCTTCAGAAAGGGCATATTCCAATACTTTTAAATCAATATTTTTTAAAGCATTTAAAGCTGTTTCCGGAGTTTCAATATCAGGCTGCCCGATATTAAGGTGGTATACTTTTATCCCTTTTTGTTTTGCTTGTAATGCGAAAGGAACTAGTTTTCTTACCGGCGATGGCGGCATGTGCAGTGCTCTGTTTGAAATATTCGGCATTGTTTAAAAAATTTGTATGGCAAAAATAAGATTTAATTTCCCAATAATAAAATCTATAAATAAATTGTATTTGAAGAATAGATTGATTTATAGTTTTTTGATATCTCTCGTTTTATAGAATTATTTAGAGGTATTTTGTTTTTATTGTTATGTTTTTTAATTGTAATAGTTTTTTTTATTGAAATAACATGTAATTACAATTAAAGTTGTTTTTTTTGTAATTTTATTGGATAAATATTAATAAATATGAAAACAAAATTATTTTTAAAAACAATGTCTGTTTTTGCTCTTTTTTCAGCGTCAACTATGATTGCTCAAAATTTTCAGACTATGCCTATTCAGTCTGGGTACACGGCTGATGTAATTGCTAATGGAGCTGGACCTTCTATGGGTTCCACTACTATGGATGTGGATGGAGCAGACTATGCTCTTGTAGCAAGAGACTTTCAATTAACCTCTTCCAGTACACCGCTTACTTATGGGATTCCTTCTGACGGTATTATCAATTCAGCTGTTTCCGGAACGTCTGGTCTTAGTTATCAGCTGGGAGACTTAAGCTCTGATAATTCATTAAGGCTAACCAATAACGGAGATACCGGAACGCTTGTATTTACTACACCAACGGCAGCTCTTAAGTTGTATATGCTTTCTACAAGTGGTAGTGGAGCATCTACCGTAAATGCAACAGTAACCTTTACAGATAATACGACCCAGGTATTTTCTGATATTAGTCTTTCTGATTGGTATGGAGGTTCTAATTATGCCATTCAGGGAATTGGAAGGATTAATAGAAATAATGATAATTTAGAAGCAAGTTTTAATGGTCCTAGATTGTATCAGTCTGCATTAAATATTGATGCCATTAATCAATCTAAACTTATACAAAGTGTTACAGTTGAAAAAAGTGGAGGCTCAGGCATTCCAAACATTTTTGCATTTTCTGCATCTATTATAATTCCTCAAAATTTTCAGCCATTGTCTGTTCAATCCGGATACACAGCTGACGTAATTGCTAATGGAACCGGGTCCTCTATGGGTTCCACTACCATGGATGTGGACGGGGTATCCTATGCTTTTGTAGCAAATGATTTCCTATTAACATCTTCCAGTACACCAATTACTTATGGTATTCCTTCTGACGGTATTATCAATTCGGTTGTTGCCGGAACACCCGGTCTTAGTTATCAGCTGGCAGATTTAAGCTCTGATAACTCATTAAGGCTGGCCAATAACGGAGATAGCGGAACGCTTGTATTTACCACACCAACGGCAGCTCTTAATTTGTACATGCTTTCTACCAGTGGCAGTGGAGGATCTACCATAAATGCAACAGTAACCTTTACAGATAATACGACTCAGGTATTTTCTAATATTAGTCTTTCTGATTGGTATGGAGGTTCTGGTTATGCCATTCAGGGAATTGGAAGGATTAACAGAAATAATGATAATTTGGAGGAAAGTACCAGTGATCCTAGATTGTATCAGTCTGCATTAAATATTAATGTAGCAAACCAATCTAAACCTGTGCAAAGTGTTACTGTTACAAAAAGTGGAGGCTCAGGCATTCCAAACATTTTTGCATTTTCTGCCAATAAAAATATGCAGCTGAGCACCTCTGAAATGAAAGGGATTGTAAAGAAAACAGCTGTTCATCCCAATCCTTTTAACGATATCTTGTACATATCAGATACCAGGAATGTAAAATCCGTAACGATCGGAGATACGGCGGGAAGAATAGTAAATACCATTGAAGGTCCTGTAAAAGAGCTTAATTTAAGTATGCTGAAATCCGGGCTGTATTTTGTAACCCTTTATTTTAAAGATGGTACACAATCTACCGTAAAGGCTATTAAGAAATAAGTTTTTATGTAAAGAATTGTATGGCAGTATAGTGATGTACTGCCATTTTTTTATCCTGTGTTGAATTTTTTTTTTTATTTCAATAAATATTATTTTTATTTAATTATAATGCGTTTTCTTTTTGAAAATGATGATAAAATACTTTTAATGTTATTTTTTTTATAAATTTACTGGATAAATATTAATCAATATGAAAAGAACATTATTTTTTGGAGCTTTAAGTATTACAGCTCTGCTTTTTACATCATCAATGATGGCTCAAAATTTTCAAACCATGCCCGTTCAGTCGGGATATACAGCTGATGTTATCGCCAATGGGATAGGATCTTCTATGACTTCTACAACAATGGATGTGGATGGAGTTTCCTACAATTTTGTTTCCAGGGACTTTCAGCTCGCTGCGAGTAGTACACCGCTTACTTACGGTCTTCCTGTCAATGGGATTATCAATTCAGCGGTAGCTGCAACGCCGGGTTTAAGCTATCAGCTTGGAGATTATTCAGGAAATAATTCTTTAAGAATTAACAGTAATACCACAGGAACAAATACAGGAACCCTGGTATTTACGAATCCTGTAGCCGCTTTTAAGTTATATATGCTTTCTACCAGTGGAAGTGGTAGCTCCACAGTAAATGTCACCGTTAATTTTACAGACAACACGACTCAGGTTTTTACCGGGCAAACGATCACCGACTGGTACGGAGGAGCTAATTATGCCATTCAGGGGATCGGAAGGATTCTTAGAACTACAGATGTATTGGATGCTAATTCTATTAATCCGAGATTATATCAGACTATTCTGAATATTGATGCTGCCAACCAGGCAAAACCCATTCAGAGTGTTACGATAACCAAAACCAATAGTGGAGGTGTAGCCAATATTTTTGCCTTCTCGGCTGATGCTTATACTGATTGTGTAGCTCCTACATTATCTGCTACAGGAACGGTTACCTCAAATTCTGCAGATATTTCATGGACGGTTCCTGCCGGTACACAAGCCGTAAGCCATGATATTTATTACAGTACAAGTTCTACAACTCCTACCAGCGCTACAGTTCCAAGTTATTCGGATGTAACAGGAACCTCTTATACATTGGGAAGTTTAGCTCCAAGTACAACCTATTATTATTGGGTAAGAACAAATTGCAGTACTGCAACGGGTGAAAGTGCATGGTCATTCTCTAAATCATTTACTACGTTATGTGGTGCCTTAGTACCTCCATATACCAATAATTTCAGCAGCGTTCCGGGGACATGTTGGGCTAATAATATCTCCGGAGGAAGCCCTTCCACAGGATCTACCGGAACTACGGTCTATTGGGATCAGCGTAATTTCTTAAATGCATCAGCTAACGGACCGTCCGTACATATGAATTTATATTCTGCCAATAGAACAGGATGGCTTAAAACAGTACCGTTCGATCTTTCAGCAGGGGGATATAGAGTGAAATTTAACTATGGTGTTACCACTTATTCCGGAACGGCTACCTCTTTGATGGGTGCTGATGACCTTGTTCATTTCATGATTTCCGAGGACGGAGGAACTACGTGGACGATATTACAAACCTGGAACACGGCTAATGGACCTTCCAATACATCGAATGAATATACTTATAATTTAACGGCCAATACCAATGCCAGTACGCTATTTGCATTTTATGGAACTTCCGGAACGGCAAATGAAGGTCTTGATTATAATTTTTATATAGATGATTTTACTGTTGAAAGTGCTCAGCTGAGTACTTCGGAAGTAAATAAAACAACAAGGAAAGCTGAAGTTCATCCGAATCCTTTTAAAGATATCCTCTATATATCAGATACAAGAGAAGTGAAGTCTGCCACAGTGGGAGATCTGTCAGGAAGAATAGTGAATACGATTGATGGCCCTGTAAAAGAGCTTAATCTAAGTATGCTGAACTCCGGATTGTATTTTGTTACCCTTTATTTTAAAGATGGTACTCAATCTACTGTAAAAGTTGTTAAAAAATAAGTTTTTTTTATGTAAATAATTGTATGGCAGTATAGTGATGTACTGCCATTTTTTTATCCTGTGATGAAATTTTTTTTATTAATTTGACCCCTTTAAAAACGAACTGAAAATGCAAATTTTATCTAAGTCGATCGAAGATTATATTTCAAAGATTCCTGAAGACAGACAGGAGGCTTTCAGGAAACTTGTTGATATCATTAATACCAACTTACCGGAGGGGTTTGAGGATGCCACCAATTATGGAATGATAGGCTGGGTTGTCCCCTTGAAAACATATCCTGCCGGATATCATTGTGCTGCCAATACACCTTTGCCTTTCATTAATCTGGCTTCTCAGAAAAATTTTATAGCATTATACCATATGGGGCTGTATTCCAGGCCGGAACTTTTAGAATGGTTTGTGGCCGAATATCCAAAATACTCCAGGAGAAAACTGGATATGGGAAAATCCTGTGTCCGTTTCAAAAAAGTGGAAGATATCCCTTTTGAATTAATTGCTGAGCTGAGTAAGAAAATGACGCCTGAAGACTGGGTCAGTATTTATGAATCTCAATACAAGAAATAAGTAAAAAAGCTCCGGAATCATATAGGTTTCAGAGCTTTTTTAATAAAGGAAAAAAAGGAATATGGAATTAATCTGTAGTCTTATAGTTTTTTGATGAAAAATGTTCTCAGTTTTATTTTCTAAAATTCAATATCCCAGATTCCGGCTTTCCGCTCAAGTTCAATTAAAGCAGCGGCATTCTCTGCAAGAGCCTGGTAATAGTCTTTCCTGGTACTGTTGTAGGTTCTCTGGGCATTCAGAACCTCCAGAATAGAACTTTCCCCTCTTTTGTAGCTGTACGTAATCCCTTCCAATATACTTTTGGCCTCAGTAAGCATTCCGTTATGGAACTGTTTTACCTGCTTCTGAGTGGCTGTATATTGCTGATAAGCCTGCATCACATCTGCCCGTATGCTTTGCTCAATCTGTTGGTATTCAACCTCAGCCTGAGAATGGGCCATTTCTGCTATTTTTAATCCTGCATTTCTTCTGTTTGAAAATTTCAAAGGAATGCTAAGTCCTATTTTTACTGCATTTACGGTTGGTGAAGGAGCTATTTCATTGATGGCCTCAGTATGTCGCTCTGCACCGGCACTGATTCCCAGGTCTATAGCACGGTTGGCTTTTTCAAGGCTGATCTGGCTTTGGGTAATTTGTGTATTTTGCTTGGCTGCCAATACATCTGTTCTTTCATTCAGTGCCTGGAGGATCAGATCATCTACACTGAAATTTCTGTTGAAAGCATTAAAATCTCCGGTAACCTCTCTGCCGGTCATTTTGTGGTCACTGAGAAATACCGATAAATTGGTTAATGCTTGCTGCTCTGCACTTTCAGCCTGAAATACTTCGTTGAGTATGGAGGCAGCTTCCAGTTTACTCTGTTTTGCTGTAACCAGTGATATTGTTCCCAGGCGGTATCGGATGCTGTCGGACTTGGCCAGTTGCAGTACGTTTTTGTATGAATCCTGCTGTACTTCCAGAAGAGCTTTGGATTTTAAAGCATCAATATATCCTAAACCTGCATCAGCACGGAGATTTCTGAAAAAATCCTGCAATTGTATTTTGCTAAGTTCAGATTGATTTCTGGCCAGATTTATTCTGGCTTTTCTTTTACCTCCCAGCTCCAGCGTCCAGCCGATGGATGCTCCGTAAACATACCCCATATTTTCTCTTACCCCATTGTTGGTGGTTTCCATTTCCAGTTGCGGATCCGGAAACATACCTGCAGTCTGGATGGATGCTTCAGCTATACCTACGTTATATTTTTGGGCGGCATAGCTGAGGTTTTTCTTTCCTACAAGACTCAGGTATTCTTCAAAACGTATAAGTTCTTTTTCCTGTGCCTTTAGTATACCTGTCATGCTGAATAACACAGCAAATAGTATGATAAACTGAGCTCTAATTTTCATCTGATTCTAAATTTTGTTTTTCATTGCGACGTTCAGCCATAAAATAAATAGCTGGCAGCACAAACAGTGTTAAAATAGTAGAGAACATCAACCCGTAAACGATCACCGTAGCCAGAGGCCGTTGTACATCTGAACCGATTCCTGTAGCCAATGATGCCGGGAATAGTCCGATTACTGCAACGGTGGCCGTCATCAGTACCGGCCTGAAACGATCTTTTGCCCCTTTGGTGACTGCAATATTCAAATCATAACCTTTTTTACGAAGGTCATTGATATGAGAAATCATGATGACCCCGTTTTGAATGGCTACCCCAAACAGTGCAATAAACCCGACAGCAGAAGAGACATTAAGAGACATTCCGCGTATATTAAGAGCCAGCATTCCACCGAATAGTGCCAACGGAACGATAGACATAAGGACCAAAGCCTGTCTGAAATCACCAAATGCACTATACAGTAACAGGAACATAATCGCCAACGCCAGCGGAACAATAAATGCTAACCTGGAATAAGCCCTGTTTTGATTTTCAAACTGACCACCCCATTTGATCTGGTATTTTCCGTGATCGTATTGAATGTCTTTTTCAATTTTATCCTGAGCTTTTTTCAGGAAAGAAGAAAGGTCAGTACCTCTTAAATTCAGTTTTACAGTGAGGTGACGCTTATTCATTTCTCTGGTAATGGTACTTTCACCGGTGCTTAATTTTACCTCTGCTACCTGCGACAATGGAATTTTTGCCCCGGAAGCTGAGGTAAGCATCAGATTTCCTATTTTATCCGGAGTATCGCGGCTGTCTTCGGTGTACCGGCAGGAAATATCATATACTTTATTGCCGATAAAGATTTGAGAAATCGCTTTTCCCCCTAATGCAACTTCAATAAGGTCTGCTACATCTGCTACATTGAGGCCGTATTGAGCAATTTTGTCCCTGTCGGCAATAATTTGCAGTTGAGGTAAAGGAGGTTCCTGATCGATGGCAAGGTCAGCAGAACCAGGAATTGTATTCAAAGTAGACATTATGTTTTCAGCAATTCTTCGGGTTTCCTTAAATTCTTCGCCGTATACTTTTACAACCAGTTCACTATGTGCCCCGGAGATTTTATCCATAACCCCATCAATCATAGGCTGTGAAAAGCCTACGGTGAATCCCGGCATATTTTTATAATCTGCATCCAGTTCCTTAATTAAATCTGCTTTAGTTTTTCCGGAAGGCCATTCGCTGTAAGGTTTTATACCAACAGATACTTCAAAATGAGAAGCGGTCCATGGGTCGGTGCCATCATCATTACGGCCTGTCTGGATCATCATATAGGTAACTTCCTGATGTTTCAGTGTTCGGGCACGCAGGGTATCACTCATTTCTTTTGATTTGGCTAAAGAAATACCGGGGGGAAGTTGTACCTGAAGCCATATAGATCCTTCATCCAGCTCGGGAAGGAAATCTTTTCCTACAGTATAAGAAAGTATTCCTGCAGATAATAATACAATGCTGACCGGTATAATGACTTTTTTAGGAGTCTGCATGATCTTTTCTATTCTTTTTCCATAGGCAGTACTTATTTTTTCCAGCCATTTGTTATGATATATTTTTTGTGGTTTACGGTAGATCACATAGGCTAATCCGGGAATAAGAAGCAGCGCTACAGCGAGTGCTCCCAATAAGGCATAACCTACGGTGAACGCCATTGGGGTAAACAGTTTTTTCTCTACTCTTTCAAACGCGAATAACGGGAGATACGCGGTAATGATGATAATGGTGGAAAAGAAAATAGGCTTGGCTACTTCAATCACTCTTTGGGTAATTGTTTTTTCTTCGAGAGTTTCCTCTGCATTATCCTCTCTTTTTTTCAGGATAGTTTCCAACATGACAATGGCGCCATCTACAATAATCCCAAAATCGATGGCTCCGAGTGAAAGGAGGTTGGCAGGAATATTAGTGAAATGCATTAAGATAAATGCAAACAATAAGGAAAGCGGAATGGTAATAGCAACCAATAATGCACCTCTCCAGCTTCCCAGAAATACAATCAGTACAATAATAACCAGTACAATTCCCTCAGTAAGGGTATGGGATACGGTGGTAAGGGTTGTTTTTACAAGGTCGGCTCTGTCCAGGAAAGGATGAATTTTTACCCCTGAAGGAAGGGTCTCATTATTCAATTCCTCAATAGCCTGATGAACACCTTCTAGTACTTGTGACGGGTTTTGTCCTCGTAGTAAAAGTACAATTCCTTCTACGCTTTCGGAGTAGTTGCGTTTTCTGTCTGTATAGCTTAGAATGCCTTTTCTTTCCAGGTTTCCATATTTTAATGTTCCCACATCATTCAGGAAAACAGGAACTCCATTCTGTGTTTTAACTACAATTTTTCCAAGGTCTGTTAGATCTTTTACCAAACCTATCCCCCGGATCACATAGGCCAGGTTTCCCCGGGGTAGCATACTCCCGCCGGCGCTTACATTATTTCTGGAAATAGTTTCCGTAACTTCAGATAATGAAAGACCATACTGCTCTAGTTTATGAGGATCCAGTTCGATCTGAAACTGGGTAGTAATACCCCCAAAATTAGTCACATCAGCAATTCCTGAGACCTGTTTAATGCGTGGAATAATCACGAAATTTTGTAAATCGGTAAGTTCCCGCAGACTGTGGTTGTTGCTTTCGATAATATAACGATAGACTTCGCCGATAGGAGAGGTAAGAGGATCCAACCCCGGCTGTGCACCATAGGGAAGCTCCACATCGGTCAGTCTTTCCTGGATTCGCTGTCTGGCCCAGTAATCATCTACACCGTCATCGAATACCATTGTAATAATAGAAAGTCCAAAAGTGCTTTTGCTTCGCATAACATGCATTCCCGGAAGCCCATTCAAAGACCGTTCTAACGGAATAGTAATTTGCTGTTCTACTTCTTCAGCAGCCAGTCCCGGTACCTGTGTAACCACCTGTGAGCTGACATCGGCAATGTCAGGATAAGCTTCTATGGATAATCTGGTCCAGGAATAATAACCAAAAAAGCCTAGTAAAAGGAAGAGCGCGAGCATCAGCCACCTCTTCTGTATAGAGATTGTAAGTAATTGCTTCATAATTCTTAATTTTTGTACAGCGTATAAAATCTTACGTATCATATGTTTGTACTGAACAGGATACGGTACTTTATAGTTTTTAGATTGTACATTTTATCATATTCATATTATTTTGCCTCCAGCATATAAATTCCGCCCTCAGTCATAATGGTCTCTCCCGACTTCAATCCGGAAATAATTCTTACCGATTTCTGGTCAGTTTCACCCGTTGTTACGGATTTTTTGGTAAATTGGTTCTTACCCGTTTTTATCCATACATACTGAGTGTTGTCCTGCTGCATTAAAGCGGTAACGGGGATCATAACTGTTTTTTCGGGAGTTGTTGAGAAATTAACGGTGGCATACATACCCGGCTTTAACTTTCTGTCCGGATTATCACATTCTATAAGGACTTTTATACTTCGGGTATTCTCGTCTACTATTTCATTAATATGATATACTTTTCCTGTAATATTCCGATCCGGATAAGCGCTTATTTTTACGGAAACGTGATCACCGTTATTGACAAAACGAATGTCTTTTTCTTTAACATCCCCGGAAATCCATACTTTGGAAAGTTCTGCAATAATAATTACAGGATCAGCGTCACCTTTCAGATACTGACCGTTAACAATCTTGTTGGAAATAATTTCTCCATTGATAGGAGCTCTTACAATAAGGGGGCTTCCTATACCTCCTCCTTTGCTGTTATATACCTTCAGGGCAGAGGAGGCATTAGAAAGTGAGGTCTTTTTATTTTTAAAATCTGTTTCCGCTTCATCCAGCTCTTTTTGAATACCGACCCCATGTTTTACCAGATCCTGCTGACGCCTGTAATTTTTCTCTGCCAGCTGCACATCATTTAAGGCATCTGTATAATCCTTCTGAACTGAAAAATAATCGGAAGAAAGGATTTCAAAAAGCGGGCTTCCCGCAGAAACATTTTGACCAAGCCGGATAAAGGATTTTGTAATTCTTCCGGAAAAAGGACTGGCAATTTCTGCATAATGATTGGGAATAGCCTGGATAGTTCCTGCAGACACCACCCCATCACTGTGCTGCTTTTCGGTGATCACTTCTGTCTTAATGGTTTTTAAAACAGGATTGTTTTCAGGAATAATCACATGATCTCCCTTTACTTGAAGATCCTGGCTTTGTGGGTTTTCTCTTTTGGAATCTTTACAAGAAATAATAAAAGCCAAAAGCAGTATTGATAATACAGTATTTTTCATATAAATATTTATAACCAATGATTTATTTTTAATTGAGAGCCTGTAATGCAATAGTTACATCGTTTATTTTCAGTTGCTGCAAACCTATTATAGCCACTGTCCAAATTTTTTGATGAACCGTTGTTTTACAAACTGAGTGAGGATACAATATCCTGTAAGAATGGCAGTCAGATAAGGGAAATACCCCATAGTAGTGGGCAAACTGCTTCAGCCATGAAGGTGCTTTCTGAGTGGCAATTTCATTTTTACCATATATTTTTAAATGGTCTTTTACGGTGTTTTCGCTTAGCCCTTCTTCTGAAGTTTCCAGCATAGCATAAATCATTTTCGTTCTCTGAGGCAGCTTCTTTCAATTTTACAAGCGCTGCGGAATTGAGATTTTTGTTGGAATATTTTTTTAACATGGCTTCAGGGTTGGTGTTAAATGTTATAAATCAGTTTCAGTACCTATAATTTCCCAGCTTACCCTGATGACTTTATCTTCAATAGTAAGTCTGCTGGTTATTTTTTCCATGAAACTGTCCTGTGGAGTAGAAGCGTGAACTTCTGCTGTAATGATGGCATTTTCAGGAACGCCATTGTCATCACTGGTGAGAGATTTCAGTAATATTTTATCATTCCCGCTTAAAGACTGCATCAGCTGTACCCGGATGTGGTTTTCCACCTCACTTTTACATTTGATACTGATTAAATATTCGGTATAAAGATTTCGGCTGCTGATAGTGTTGCCAAGCTTTACTCCTAAAGGACGGAGAATGACATGTGTGAGAATAATAAACCCGCTGGTAATAGCTGCTTCAAAAGGAAGGCCTATAGCGCTAAGAGCTCCCACGGAAGCCGAACACCAGATAGTAGCTGCCGTATTGAGTCCCCGTACAGTAAGCCCGTCTTTCATAATGACACCTCCTCCCAGAAAACCTATGCCACTCACAATATAGGAAGCTATTCTGCCTGTAGCATCACCTCCGATTCTGATGGAAAGCAGAACGAAGGCCGCAGAGCCAAGGCATACCAGTGTATTGGTACGGAGACCGGCACTTTTTTGGCGCCACTGTCTTTCAAAACCAATGCCGGCACCCAGGAGGAATGCTGTGAAAAGACGGAGGGTAAATTCTAGTGTATTCATAATCTTTTTGTTGTATGGCATGCAGCCGATATACAGAAAGATATATTGCTGAATGCTTAGTTAGTGTAATAATGAAGGATCAGTATCCATAATGGTTTTTATTTGCTGCAAAGGTATTCCTCCTTTTGGAGGGAAGCCGTTAGAAAAGCTTTAGAATGTTATTAGAAAATGATTAGAGAAAACAGAAGGAAAATGACCTTTGAAAATGAATGTATACATCGGAATGTATCAAATGATATTGTGTATAGGATTTAAAAAAAAGACCTATGTTCTCACCGTACATCATCATCTGAACCGGATAGAATAGCAGGAAACCTTGAAAGGATTTGGAAAACATAATTAGGAAATATTCATTAACTAAGTCTTATGAATTAATGAAAACTGTATCCATTTTGAAAGATAAAATTTCAATACATTTGACGGCAAGCTATTTTGCATTCGGAATTTCCCGGTTTATAATGATAAAATAAGAGTTTGCCTAATCCCGGAAAATTCTTTCCAAAGTTGTTTTTTAAGTTATAAATTTTAGAAATGAAAAAGTCTAATGTAGCTATATCGGCTACACTTTTAGCAATAATTTGCGTGCAGGGTGGGGCTTCCATTGCCAAGCAGCTTTTTCCAGCCATTGGTGCTATTGGTACCGTTAGTTTAAGAATTGTTCTCTCTGCTGTGTTGCTCACCTTAATTAACCGTCCGAAATTTTTACAGTTTACAAAACAAAAATGGAAATACTGCGCTCTGTATGGCATTGGGCTGGCGGCGATGAATCTTATTTTCTATATGGCTATTCAGCGAATTCCATTAGGATTGGCTGTTACGGTAGAATTTGCAGGACCTTTATTCCTGGCGTTGGCACTGTCGCGTAAGTTACTGGATGTTGTCTGGGCCTTATTAGCCTGTGTAGGGATTTTACTGATTGTACCCTGGCAGAGTAATCATATAGATTTAACAGGCCTTGGGCTGGCTTTTCTGGCAGGAATGTTTTGGGCAGGTTATATCGTAATGGGTGGAAAAGTATCTAAAATAATGGATGGAAAAGATGCTGTTACTACCGGGATGTTATTTGCGAGTCTTGTGATTATTCCTTTTACCATTTGGGATGGTGCGGTTTTCAATCTTACACCAACCCTTTTTATAAAGGGGCTTGGAGTTGCTATCTTATCCAGTGCGCTGCCGTTTTCTCTGGAAATGATGGCGTTAAAAAGACTTCCGGCCAAAACCTTCAGTATTCTGATGAGCCTGGAACCTGCATTTGCTGCTTTTTCAGGATTATTATTCCTCTCCGAAAGTTTAACCTTTTTACAATGGATATCCATTGCCTGCGTAATAGCAGCCAGTATAGGAACTACTGTTTTCAGTAAAATTTCAGTGGAACAGGATGGAAATAGTTAAAATCACTAGGATCCCGGTATTTCAAAATGCACGGTAAAAACCGTTTTATCATGCTCTGATGCTACAGAAATTATTGCATGATGAAGATGAATGATTTTTTCTGACAGAAAAAGTCCGATACCATAGCCTTTTTCTTTTTTTGAGGTTTCACTTCTGTAAAAAGGTTCAAAAATACGTTGTAAATCTTCCTGGGGAATGATGATACCAGTGTTGGCAAAACTGATAGAAAGTATTTTTTCACCGGCTGTAACATCTATTGAGCATATATGTTCAGGAGAATATTTACAGGCATTGTCAATAAGGTTATTAAAAGCAACCTGCAGCAGGTATTCATTTCCCTGTGTGATCAGCTGATGTTCTTCTACCTCATTTTCTATATTCAGTGAGACTTTATATACTGGATTCTCTCTTGTTATTTTGGTGTAAGATTCCAGAAGTACCTCATCAAGGCGTACTTCGGAAAAACTGATTTCATTAGGATCATAGCTTGCCTTGGCAAGATCCATTAAACTGTTGGACAGTTTGGCCATATTTCGTGCATCTTCCAACGCATACCGGATGGTTTGCTGGTATTCTTCTTTAGTTTGTTCTTTTTCAGAAGCCAGCTCCAGCTCAGTGATAATTGCGGATAATGGGGTGCGGAGTTCGTGTGAAATATTGGATACAAAATGTTTTTGAGAGTCAAAAGAATTTTCCAGGCGTTTCAGCATTCCATTGAAATTCTGGGCCAGCTCGTTAAGTTCATCTTTTTCTCCGGTCGTTTTTAAGCGCAGCTGTAATTTTCCGGCAGTAATCTTTTTAATTTGATTCACCATTTCGCTCAGGGGACTCAATACTTTTTTAGAAAGGAATATTCCGGCGAGATAAATAAGGATCAGGATGCTGATGAAGGCGATAATACTAATGGTAAGAAGATGAGTAAGGTATTCATAACCATACTTATCATAGGAAGCAGCGGTTACAGCATAGGATTTTCCGGCATGATGATAGACTATTCCGATTACCTGTAAGTTGTTTAAAAAGAAGTTGATTTTTTTCTTTTGAAATATCTGCGTGAGCATCGCCGGTGTTTCTTTTACATAGTCAACTTTCGCATCGTCATGATAAATAAGCTGATGGTCAGAGTCATAAATAGCAACCTGAACTTCGTTAAGAGTTCTGTTGTTATTTTTGTACAGCTTATGCATTTCCTGCTCCGGGAGTGAACTTTGAAAAAATAAATCAGCTTTGGCAATGGCCTCGTTTTGCAATTCGCTGTAGAAAGATTTCTCTCTGGCCTCTTTGGACGAATAATAAATAGAAAAGCTGTAAACCCCTAAAAGCATTGCCGTGATTAGGGTAAAGAGGAGTGTAAGCCTGGTTCTTATTTTCATCCGTTTGTTTTTAGTTCACTTCGGTTACTATATAATGCCTGTTTCGTAGTCTTTTTTTAAGATAAATCCCATACCGGCCTTGGTATGAATAAGCTTAATTTCAAAATCTTTATCAATTTTTTTCCTCAGATAATTGATGTATACGTCAATAAAGTTGGTTCCGGTATCGAAATGGGTTTCCCATACTTTTTCTGCAATTTCACTGCGGGAAAGTACTCTTTCGGAGTTTTCAAGCATGAATTTTAAAAGGTTGAATTCCTTTGGGGTTAATTTTATGGGAATCTGATCTCTGCTGACTGTTTTTTGTTCCAGGTTTATTTCAATCCCTTCATATTTAAGAACAAAAACTTTTTGCTGCCTCTGCAGTGAAAAACGTTTTAAAAGAACTTTAATTCTGGCCACCAGCTCACGCATTTCAAAAGGCTTGGTTAAGTAATCATCAGCCCCGGCATCAAAACCTTCCAGCTTATCATCCGTCGTTCCGAGAGCGGTAAGCATTACCACGGGAAGGTTGGGTTTTAAAATCTTTATTTCATTACAGAATTCAAGACCGTTTTTTTTAGGAAGGACAATATCCGTGATTATAAGATCAAAATCTTTTTGTAATGCCAGCTTGAGTCCCGTTATTCCATCGTAGGCTGCCGTTACTTCAAACTCAGCTTCCTGAAGTCCCTTGGTGATCAATTTTGAAAGTCTGTCATCGTCTTCAACGAGTAAAATATGTGGCATAAAGATATAGGGAATGTTTGGGTTGATATGAAGAATAGATCAATACTTCCTACAAATGTAATAAATTCTATTTTGTAATTTTGGCGGCGAAACAATATCAGAATGCTAAAATTTAATATATCTTTTTTAAAAAAAATGACCATTACAGGAAGTCTGTTCTTTTTGCTTGTACTGCTTGCGAATTGTAGTGCTTCGCCAACATTAAAGCTTAAAAATGGTGACCTTCTTTTTGTCACTGCAAAAGAATCAGGACTTTCCGGAGCAATTAACAATGTGACACAAAAGCAGAAAGCGGCTTCTTTTGATCATATAGGTATTGTAGAAAAAGATGAAAACAGACTGTTTGTATTGCATGCGGCTCCAAAAGGAGGCTCCCAAAAGCAGGAATTAAAAGAATTTCTTCAGGATCAGAAAGAAGACGGCCAGAAAGTAGTGGTATACCGTTTAAAACCTGAATATCAGAAATCAATTCCATCAGCTGTTGAAAAAGCAAATCAAATGCTGGGTAAACCTTATAATTTCAATTATATCCTGGATGAAAACTCCTATTACTGTTCAGATTTTATTGAAAGAGCATTCAGAGAAGATCATATTTTCAAATTGGAGCCCATGACGTTCACAGATCCTAAGACAGGGAAAATAAATGTTTTTTGGGAAGAGTTTTATCAAAAGAAAAATCTTAAGGTTCCGGAAGGAGCACCCGGCTGTAACCCCAATGGACTGGCCGGTTCAGATAAGCTGGAAAGAATAAAAGAATTGTAAAGAATGTAAAAGAAGCTGTAATGGCTTCTTTTTTTTGTTAAAGTTTTAAAAATATTAGTCTACTAATTTGATGGACTAATATTTTTTTATATTTTTGTCACAGATTTAATGCAGAGCGCAATATAATCTGAAAGTGTTTAACCAAAAATGTTTAGTGATGATTACACCTAATCCTGGCCTGCAGGTTTTGCAAAACAAAATTACCCTGCCTAAAAAAGAATTGATCCTGGAAATAGAGTTGAATGGGAAAATGAAATTTGAACATTTAATGAATACCATCTACAATCAATTGGGCATTTGTCATAGAGTGTTGTCTGCTAATGTGGAATATGTGAACGGATACAGTTTTGGTACCGTACAATTATATATTAATGTCAATTCAGAAGATTATCAGAACCTTGAGTTCTATCTGAACAAAAATAAACTTTTGAGTACAACGGTAGAGTATCTCTGCCGGAAATATTCTTAAGGGAGATTCATATAGTTTTAATTACCCAAAGTGTCCGGTTTTAATCGGGCACTTTTTTTATTCCTTTAAAACTAAGATCTCCTTTCGCTTACATTGGAGGTGAAACCATTCCTTTCCTTCAACGGCGTGGCAAACCGAAGATTTGATGTGGTGGTTATGCAGTGAAGAATCTAAACTGTTGATTTCTATAGGGACTCAGAATGATGAATTTTTTAGTTTTTAAAAAATAAAAAAGCGTCCGGATCACTCTGAACGCTTTATAGTAATAAAAATAATTTTATATTCTTTCGATATCAGCACCAATTGCTTTTAGTCTTCCATCGATATTTTCATATCCTCTGTCGATTTGCTCGATATTGTGGATAATTGATTTTCCTTCTGCAGAAAGTGCCGCAATTAAAAGTGCATTTCCGGCTCTGATATCCGGAGAAACCATTGTTGTTCCTCTTAATGGCGCTTCCTGATTTAATCCAATTACGGTAGCTCTGTGTGGATCACATAAAATGATCTGAGCCCCCATGTCAATTAATTTATCAACAAAGAATAATCTGGATTCAAACATTTTCTGGTGCACCAGAATACTTCCTTTAGCCTGAGTAGCTACTACCAGAATAATAGATAATAGATCCGGGGTAAACCCTGGCCATGGCGCATCTGAAATAGTAAGAATAGAACCGTCAATGAATTTCTGGATCTTATAATGTTCCTGAGCAGGAATATAAATGTCATCACCACTTTGCTCAAGCTGAATTCCCAGTTTTCTGAAGGTATTGGGAATAACTCCTAATTGGTTCCAGTTTACATTTTTAATGGTGATTTCAGATTTTGTCATCGCAGCAAGACCTATCCATGATCCGATCTCTACCATATCCGGAAGCATCGTGTGCTCAGTTCCTCTCAGATAATCAACCCCTTCAATGGTAAGAAGGTTAGAGCCAATTCCTGAAATATTGGCACCCATTCTGTTCAGCATTTTACACAATTGCTGAAGATAAGGTTCACAGGCAGCATTATAGATTCTTGTTTTCCCTTTTGCCAGTACAGCAGCCATTACGATGTTAGCCGTTCCGGTTACAGAAGCTTCTTCCAGAAGAATAAATTTTCCTCTAAGCTCAGTCGCTTTTAAAGAATAAAAATATTCTTCTTCATCATAATTAAATTCTGCGCCAAGCTCCACTAATCCCTGGAAGTGGGTATCCAATCTTCTTCTCCCGATTTTATCACCACCCGGAGTAGGCATATAAGCTTCCCCATAACGAGCCAGCATCGGTCCCATAAGCATGATAGAACCACGCAGCTTAGCACCATCTTTTTTGAACTCGCTGGATTTTATATAGTCGAAATTTACTTGGTCAGCTTTGAACGTGTAGTCACCGTGTCCGTTTTTAGTAATTTTTACCCCAAAGTCACCCAGAATTTCAATTAATCTGTTGACATCATGAATATCCGGAATATTTTTAATAGTGACCTCTTCATCAGTTAACAGAACAGCACATAAAATTTGTAGAGCCTCATTTTTAGCCCCTTGTGGAGTTATTTCACCCTGCAATCTTTTTCCTCCTCGTATTTGAAATGTTCCACTCATTATTTTCTGTTTTTATGATTATTGTTATGTCTCCTTTTATTGGGTTGATTTTTGTTATTACTGTTGTTATTGTTATTACTCCTATTATTGTTGTTACTGTTATTGTTTCGGTTGTTGTTGTTACTGGTGTAATAGATTTTACTTTTTTCAAGAGAATCTATTCCTGTAAGGTCCAACCTGTTTTCAGACAGTTCCTTCAGGTGGCGGAAAATAACATCATCCGTCACATGTTCCTTATTATAGACATTATAAGATTTCTTCATATTGTTCGCAATTACCTCGATAAGGGCTTCTTTTTCATCACCCGCCTCCAGTTCAATTGCTTTTTCGATCAATTGAAGAATACTTTTTCCGTAAAACTTAAAGTCTCCTTGAAGTTTTGGATATTCCATCCTTTTAGGTTTTTCGGCCAATTCTTCCATCGTAGGAAACGGATAAGGAGAATCTACATCCAAATCGTAATTTGCCAGAATAAAAAGATGATCCCAAAGTTTATGTTTATAATTGTCTTCGTCACGAAGTTGTGGGTTTCTCTGACCCATAAAATCGATGATTGCCATAGCCATTTCACTTCTTTCCTCTTTGGAAGGAAGCTCTTTGCAGCGCTCAACCAACTGTTGTATAATTCTGCCGTATTCGGGCATATGAAGCTGAGTTTTTTGGGTATTGTATTCCATAGTATGCAAATATATGGATTAAAAGAAAAATTGTTTCGAGAATATTAAAAATTTATGATTTTTTAATGAAAAATTGTACTGGCCTTTCTTATGATTTATTATTGAAAATTAAAATATTTCACCGGAATTAGAATTTGTATGTAAGGAAATTGTAACTTGGTTAATAGGTTTATAATTAAATATTGCAATGAAAAAAACATATTTTCTTCTTTCTGTATGGGCTTTAGCATTAGCCACTTCTTGTGAGAGCAATGATGATATTGGTAATAAGTCTTCACAAGAGCAGGAAGTACATGACAAAATTGTAAATGTCACTCACCATGACGGAAGACCCTTCAGTACGGGAGGAGGGTCCGGGTCTTTACAGGGCAAGTTTGTAGCTGGTCCCGGTGGGGGAGTTTTAATGCAGGGATTTTATTGGGATGTTCCAGAAGGGGGTAACTGGTGGAATACCGTTAAAGATAAATTGACGGCATGGTCCAATGCAGGGATTGGAGCTGTATGGCTTCCTCCGGCTTCCAAAGCTCAAAACGGCCCCCTTTCAATGGGATACGACCCCACAGATTATTATGATTTTGGAAATTTTAATCAAAACGGGACTACAGAGACCCGATTTGGATCGAGAACTGAGCTGGAAGCATTAATTACTAAAGCACACAGCGAAAATATGCAGGTATTTGCTGATATTGTAATCAATCACAACAGCGGCGGGCAGTCTGAAGCGAATCCTTATACCGGAACGAATACCTGGACCAACTTCTCAGGAGTCGCTTCCGGGAAATTTCAAAGAAGCTATGAGGATTTTTATAAAAATGCTTACGGAAATAATGATGAAGGTTCTTTCGGTGGATTTCCGGACTTGTGTCATGCGAATCCTCATGTACAGGATTGGTTATGGGGAAGGGATGATTCTGTAGGAAAATATTATAAAAATGTGATGAAATTCGATGGCTGGAGGTTTGATTATGTAAAAGGGTTCGGACCCTGGGTAGTGAATACCTGGAATTCTAAGGTGGGTGGATTTTCCGTTGGTGAATTGTGGGACTCCAATGTCAATACACTGGAATGGTGGGCAAATAATGCAAACAGTTCCGTATTTGATTTTGCAGCTTATTATAAAATGGATGAAGCCTTTGATAATGGTAATCTGAATGTTTTAAATGATGATATGATGTGGAAGAGAAATCCCTATAAAGCAGTCACTTTTGTTGCCAATCATGATACCGATATTATTAGCAATAAAATGGCGGCATACGCTTATATCTTAACTCACGAAGGCTATCCAACTATTTTTTACAGAGATTATGAAGAATGGCTGAACAAAGAGAGATTGAATAATTTAATCTGGATTCATAATAATAAAGCTACCGGAACCACTTCCATTTTATATACAGATAATGATGAATATATTGCAAGACGTAATGGCTATAACGGAAATCCGGGGCTTGTAGTTTATATCAATGCTTCGTCAAGCTGGCAGGAAAGATGGATTGAGACCAATTGGGCCAGCCAGCAGATCAAAGATTTTACAGGAAGTTCAGGCTGGTATCCTACAACTCAGGGAGATAAATGGGTGAAAATTCAATGTGCTCCGAATAGCTATTCAGTTTGGTCACTGAATCAATAAGTCTAAAAGCGATTAATTTAAATACTAGTCATTCTTTAAGAACCTTAATCATGTATTTTACGATCAAATCGATTAGGTTTTTATGGAATGACTTTTTATATGCTGCTGCTCTGGCAGGAAAGAGAAATGTTTTCCTGAGGAGAAAAAATCCTGATAAGATGCGGACTATACCTGGATAAATTTTTTCTTCTGATGTTGATCCGGCAGATAACATTTCTGGTTGGCCAGTTTCATTCTGTTTCTGGAAATTATATTATAAACTTTATCACTTAGAAATGCAGGCAATAGCTTTCCAATAGCTGAAAGCTTGTAAATTCCACCTAACAGGTCCGCAATTTTAAGTACTGCTCTTGATTTAATCAGATAATATTGTTCCGGCTTCCAAAGATACATGGTATTGAAATCCTTTGTTTCCAATCCTCTTTCAGATAAAAACTGCTGTCCGAAATCAGATTGTAGTGAAGCAAACATAAATTGGTCCTTTTTATCTCTCTCCAAAATCCATTGTACCCAGAAATTACAGACACCACAGTCTCCGTCAAAAAATACAATATATTTATTTTTCCAGTCTTTCATGATTTCTATTTATTAAACATGATATTTCTTTCGGTATCCTCTTTTACTTTTTTAAAATATTGAGAAAGTGCTGTACGCTGTTCATCCGTCAGTTTTGCATTCTGATGTCCCAAATAATAAGACTCAAGAGGCATTTCCTTTTTTTCTATCATTTCTAAACATTCTTCAATCTTATGAAGCTGTCTTTTAGATTCGTACACTGCAAAGGTAGAAAAATTAAGATGTTTTCTGCCTTCATTTATATGATTTTTTACCACCCATGAGGCTGGTGAAATATTAGAATACCATGGATATTTGGTTTCATTGGAGTGGCAGTCATAACAAGACGTACGTATAATTTTGGCAATAGGGTCCGGGGTATTTTTAATTTTCAGGAAATCCATACCCGGTGTTGGAGCAGGATTGGTTTTGTCAATAGGAAAAAACTGGATCATAATAAATGCCACAAGAATGACAACTAATACTTTTTTCATAGATGTTCATGTTTCTTATTAGGTTAAAGGTAGTTAAATTATTTTTTATGCTAAGTTGAGGCTGAAATATTTTTATGGGAAGCTGGAGAAGAGAAATAATAGCATGGATTTTAGATAAGCTATACTTTTTCAATAATTTATGTAAAGGAGGTGAAGTCCTTTTGATAGGCTAAAACTTCTTAGTATCGGTATTCTTCTGCCTTTCTTGTCCAAAAAATATTACGTTGATCAATTCTAAATTGAGTGGGGTGCTGATGTTTTTTATCCACATTCATATGAATTTTCACTAACTTAATACCACAATTATGTCTTTAGTTTGCATGCTGTCGGAAATGTTTCTTTATAGTTTTTAACTATCATTGAAATAATTATTAATAGATTGTATTTATTAAATAAGCGTTGTAAGTTTGTCATGTTCTTACAACAAAATGTTACTTAAACTGTATTAATCAACATAAAAAATAAATAAACGACAATGGAAAAAGATTCGAATGACATCAGTAAATGCCCGTTTCATAATGGGACTATGAAAAAGAATGTAGCAGGTGGAGGAACCCAAAACCTGGAATGGTGGCCTGATCAGCTTAGAGTAGATATGCTGCGCCAGCATTCATCACTGTCTAATCCTATGGATAAAGACTTTGATTATGCTGAAGCATTTAAAAACCTTGACCTTGAAGCCGTAAAAAGAGATCTTCATGCATTGATGACAGATTCTCAGGATTGGTGGCCGGCCGATTTCGGGCACTATGGACCTTTGTTTATCCGTATGGCTTGGCACAGTGCCGGAACGTACCGTGTAGGAGATGGTAGAGGTGGAGCAGGAGCGGGACAACAACGTTTTGCGCCTTTGAACAGCTGGCCTGATAATGTTAGTTTAGATAAAGCAAGAAGGCTGTTATGGCCAATCAAACAAAAATATGGAAGAAATATTTCCTGGGCAGACCTTTTAATTCTTACCGGTAATATAGCGCTGGAATCTATGGGATTCAAAACATTTGGATTTGCTGGTGGCCGTGAAGATGTCTGGGAACCGGATATGGATGTATATTGGGGGTCAGAAAAAACATGGCTAGGCGGAGATGTGCGTTATGCCCATGGTTCGGAAGGAGTCGTGGAGGGACATGCAGCCGTTCTTCCTACCGATGATGATGCAGATGGTGATATCCATTCCAGGAATCTTGAAAAACCTTTGGCAGCCGTACAAATGGGATTAATCTATGTAAACCCTGAAGGTCCGGACGGAAATCCTGATCCTATTGCTGCTGCTAAAGATATCCGCGATACTTTTGGACGTATGGCAATGAATGATGAAGAAACTGTTGCCCTGATTGCCGGAGGTCATACCTTTGGAAAAACTCATGGGGCTGGTCCTGCAGATCATGTAGGCAAAGAACCTGAAGGAGCCGGAATAGAATTACAGGGATTAGGATGGGAGAGCAGCTACAAATCAGGAAGTGGAAAGGATGCTATTTCCAGTGGTCTTGAAGTAACCTGGACAGAAACTCCGACTGAATGGAGCAATTATTTCTTTAAAAACCTGTTTGAAAATGAATGGGAACTGACGAAAAGCCCTGCCGGAGCTCATCAATGGGTAGCGAAGGATGGTGCTGAAATTATTCCTGATGCATTTGATCCCACTAAAAAGCATAGACCAACAATGCTTACGACAGACCTTTCATTGAGGCTGGATCCTATTTACGAAAAAATTTCAAGACATTTTTATGAAAACCCTGATGCCTTTGCCGATGCCTTTTCAAGAGCTTGGTTTAAACTTACCCACAGGGATATGGGACCTCGTGCCCGTTATTTAGGACCGGATGTTCCTCAGGAAGAATTAATCTGGCAGGATCCTATTCCGGCAGTGAATCATGAACTGGCAGACGCTACAGATATTGAAAATCTTAAAACTAAAATTTTAGATTCCGGATTGACTATTTCCGAACTGGTATCTACAGCCTGGGCTTCTGCATCTACTTTCAGAGGAAGTGATAAGCGAGGTGGTGCCAACGGAGCAAGAATAAGATTGGAACCTCAGAAACATTGGGAAGTCAATAATCCAACACAATTACAGAAAGTATTAGGGATTTTGGAAGGAATTCAGAATGAATTCAATTCTCAAAATGGAGGTAAGAAAATTTCACTTGCAGATATCATTGTTCTGGCAGGAACAGCCGCTGTAGAAAAGGCCGCGAGAAATGCAGGACATGATGTTAAAGTAGCATTTGCACCCGGTAGAATGGATGCTTCTCAGGAACAAACGGATGTAGAATCTATGGGATACCTGGAGCCTGTTGCTGACGGATTCCGTAATTACCTGAAAAGAAAATTCTCAGTTTCTACAGAGTCTTTATTAATAGACAAAGCACAGTTGTTAACGCTTACCGCTCCTGAACTTACTGCTTTAATAGGAGGAATGCGCGCCTTAGATACGAATTTTGACGGTTCAAAACATGGGGTATTTACCACCCGTCCCGGAGTTCTTACCAATGATTTCTTTGTAAATCTTTTAGATATGGGAACACAATGGAAAGCCATGTCAGAAGATAAAGAATTATATATAGGAACCGACCGCTCAACAGGTCAGCCAAAATGGACGGCTACCCGTGCCGATCTTGTATTCGGATCCAATTCTGAATTGAGAGCTGTAGCTGAAGTGTATGCAAGTGCTGATGCGCAAGGTAAATTTATCAATGATTTTGTAGCTGCATGGACGAAAGTGATGAATCTGGATCGGTTTGATTTGGATTAACAGATCATCTATCATATGATAAAGACAGCAGTGATGCTGTCTTTTTTGTTTTTTAAATATATTTGGAGACTGTTAGTATCATAAAAAAGATACTATTAAGAAATAAAATATACTGATGGAAAAAAAAGAATTTATAAACAGACTTGTTTCAATTACTTTAAAAAATAAAACATCCTTTCAGGGAATACTATATTGTTGTCGATTACGTGACAGATGGTTTTGATCCCTTTGTTGCCAATGTTGAAAAATGCATAAAAAACAAAAACCATCCTTAAAAAAGATGGTTTGTAGACCCACAGGGATTCGAACCCCGACTGACGGTACCAAAAACCGGAGTGCTACCGTTACACTATAGGTCTGTTTTGATGCTGCGAAATTATAGAATTTATTTTAAATATAAAAATGAAATAAGGAGATAATATAAGACTTTCACCTGTCTTATGGGTTTACTGGCTGATATCCAAATGATTATTTTTGCGAAGAATTTTCGAAATAAGGGATGTTTTTAATACTAAATAATAAAATCTTATCTTTGCAAAAAATTGGGCTCTAAAAGTTAGAGTAACCCATTAATAACTTGTCCCGAGCATAGCAAAGGATTATTAAACATTTTTTATGTCGAATATTGTCGCAATCGTTGGGCGTCCCAACGTAGGAAAATCCACGCTTTTTAACCGTTTACTAGAGAGAAGAGAAGCTATTGTAGATTCTACAGCCGGTGTAACCAGAGACCGTCATTACGGAAAATCTGACTGGAATGGAGTAGACTTCACTGTAATTGATACCGGAGGGTATGATGTAGGTACAGATGATATCTTTGAAGAGGAGATCCGTAAGCAGGTACAGCTGGCAATAGATGAAGCCACTTCCATTATCTTTATGATGAACGTGGAAGAAGGGCTTACTGATACAGACTATGAGATTTTCCGTTTACTGAGAAGATCCAATAAACCTATTTATATTGTCATTAATAAAGTAGATTCTTCTAAGGAAGAACTTCCTGCGACAGAATTCTATCAGTTAGGAATTGATAAATATTATACTCTTTCTTCTGCTACAGGTTCAGGAACAGGAGAACTGTTAGATGATATCGTTAAAGATTTCCCTACCACAGAATATAAAGATCCGTTTGAAGGGCTGCCTAAAATCACTATCGCAGGTCGTCCAAACGTAGGAAAGTCTACAATGACTAATGCTTTACTTGATGTAGAAAGAAATATTGTAACTGATATTGCAGGAACAACAAGAGATAGTATCCAGACCTTATATAATAAGTTCGGACATGAGTTTGTATTGGTAGATACTGCCGGTATGAGAAGGAAATCTAAGGTAAATGAAGATTTGGAATTCTATTCCGTAATGAGATCTATCCGTTCTATTGAATTTTCTGATGTAGTAATCATTATGGTAGATGCTACACAAGGATGGGAATCTCAGGATATGAACATCTTCGGACTGGCTCAGAAAAACAGAAAAGGAATTGTGATCCTGGTAAACAAATGGGACTTGGTAGAGGATAAGCAAACCAATACAATGCGTGATTTCGAAAAAGCTATTAAAGATAGAATAGGACAGTTCCAGGATATTCCAATTTTATTCGTTTCTGCCTTAACGAAACAAAGAATCTTAAAGGCGGTAGAAGTAGCAATGGAGGTTTATAATGACCGTAAGAAAAAAATAAAAACTTCAAAACTGAACGAGGTGATGCTTCCTATTTTTGAGCAGACGCCTCCACCAGCCAATAAAGGAAAATATATTAAAATTAAATACTGTGTTCAGCTTCCTACGCCATCACCACAGTTTGTATTCTTCTGTAACCTTCCACAATATGTGAAAGAACCATATAAAAGATTTGCTGAAAACCAATTGAGAAAAGAATTCGGGTTTACCGGAGTTCCTATTGAAGTGTATTTCAGACAAAAATAAAATGACTTTTAAATAAAAATCTGGTAAGGAAATATTCTTACCAGATTTTTTATAACTATATGTATTCATTTCGACGCTCCCTGCAGATTCGTTTTTTAATTGTAATTTTGCGGAATTCAATGTCGATTAACTGTAATTTATAAACTTAAGATATTCATGCTTAGTATTTTATCACAAAATTTTTCTCTTGTAAATGAATGGATTAATGAACTTCGAAACGTGGAAGTTCAGCATGACCGGATGAGATTCCGAAGAAATATGGAAAGAATCGGAGAGATTGCAGCTTTTGAAATCAGCAAAGGGCTGGAATACAGAGATGTTGTTATCCAGACTCCTTTAGATACAATAAAAAGCAGAGAAATTGCGGTACAGCCGGTAATTACCACTATTCTGAGAGCAGGAGTTCCATTGTTTGAAGGAATTCTGAGTTATTTAGACAGAGCAGACTGTGGTTTTGTAGCAGCTTACAGAAAACACGATGCTAATGATTATTTCTCTATTAAGCAGGATTATCTCACTTGCCCGAGTATTGAAGGAAGACCTTTGATCGTAGCAGACCCCATGTTAGCAACAGGTGCCTCTTTAATTGAGGCCATCAAAGATCTACTGACCAACGGAAATCCTACCCAGCTTCATATTGTAGCAGCAATTGCATCAAGACAAGGAGTAGAAACCGTTCAGAATGCTTACCCTGACGCTCAGATCTGGGTGGGAGCCATTGACGAAAACTTAACTTCAAAAGGGTATATTACCCCAGGGCTCGGAGATGCCGGAGATTTAAGCTACGGAGAAAAACTTCAAAGATAACTTAAGAAAGATTCCAGAAATCTTTTATATTATTCAATAACAAGGTTGGTCGTACTTTATCCATCGGGTGTTTTGTATCCGGAAGTACGGCCAGTTTTGCATTCGGAAGACTTCTGTAAACATGGGTACTCTCTTCAATGGTTACCATATTGTCTCTGTCTCCTACCATAACCTGGACAGGGATATTAATCCCGGCAAAATTATCTTTTAATGGTGGATTTTTTCCTAAGTTAATCATTAAATCAGCAATTGCAGGAAGTAACTTTTGCCATCCAGGACCATGTTGAGCTTCTAAAAGCTGGGCGTACTGCGGGACTTTAGTAAGAATAACTTCAGGATCCAGCATTTTACTTTCTTTTAAAGCCTGTTCTTCAGTCCAGTCAAATTTTGTACCCAGCGTGATGATGGAGTTTATATTCTCAGGTGTTTCCATAGCATAACAAAGCGCAATATAACCTCCCATGCTGTGTCCGAAAAGATGTACATCTGCCAGACTGTTGCTAATGCAATATTCTTTTAATTCCTGGGTATATTTTTCAATACTGATACCTTCTGTTGAAAGCGCAGTACTTCCGTGTCCCGAAAATAAAGGAGTATGAACAGTAAAATGCCGTGATAACTGCTCTAAGTAAGGGTGAAAAAGATCACTGTGGCCTAAAGCGCCGTGCAGTAAAATAAGATGAGGCATGATGTTGTAGTTTTCCGGAAAATTAAGAAAAAGAATTTGAGGACGAAAGAAGTTTGAAAGATTTTAGAACTTCACCTTAAAGCTTTTAATCTGTGAACTTGTGGCTATTAAACATCTACCGCCATCACCAGCACACTTACCTTATTATCACCAGCCTTTAAAATTTCCCATGCAATGGATGAAACGGTGTTTCCTGTTGTAAAAACATCATCAATAAGTAAAATGTGTTTTCCCGTTACTGGTTGAGTGAGTGAAAATGTATTGACAGATTCCAAGCGGTGTTTCTTATCCTTCAATGCCTGGGCTTTTGAATAATGATTTCTTTTAATCAGGTTATGCTCAAATGGTATGTTGTAAAACTCAGATAATGTTTCTGTGAATAGATGCAGCTGATTGTAACCTCTTTCCCGTAATTTCTTTGGATGTAATGGAACACTTACCATCAGGTCAGGTTTTGTGTTTTCAAAATCCAGACGTTCTATCGTCCATTCTGCCAGAATTTTTCCTGTTTTTTCCCGGCTTCTGTATTTGAGTTCATGGATAATTTTTCTGCTTAACCCTTCTTCCTCAAACTGTATCAAAGCATAAGTGTTCTCAACAGGGAAGAGCAGCCTGCATTTTTCTTTGACAGGATTATTTCCCAAATAATCATTATGGGTGAAATGAATTTGGCTGAAACATAAGTCGCAGACCAAAAGATCAGGTTCTATAATCCTGCTGCAGTGGATGCATCGGTTAGGGAAAAATAAATCAAGCATCATTGGCGTGTTTTTAGCTAAGTTAGGAAATTGTTTGTTGTCAGTAAATAAATAGCTGTTTTTAAACTATGCACCCTCTTAAACTTTCATAATCCAGACTCTCACATCCTCCAACTCTCTGACCCTAAAACTCTTTCCTGATCTTCTCAATAGCATTTTTCATACTGAGATTAAAGTGCTCTTTTTCCAGCCGGACGGGAGGAGTCTGTCTTACTTCACAATCCGGAATACTGCAGGACTCACAGGTAACCCCAACGTTAATGGTTTTTAAAGACGGAGATTTTATAAAGCTTATTTTTTTTATGGTCTGGGGATTCAGTAAAATACCGAGGCAGTAACTTCTGTTGCTGCCGTCAGAAAATGGATTTTTTTGAGACGTTGAGATAACCAGATAACTTATTCCCTGGTCTTTATAATGGGAGATTTGAGCATCTGTCAACGTTTCATTTTCCTTTAAATGGTGCAGGTTTTTCACAGCGATCCATCTTCTGCAGTAATGCTCATTCATAGCATTGGCATGGGGCGCTTGCTGGTGATTGAGATGCAGCTCTTTTAAAATCTGTATTTTATCGGAATCTTTCTTCTTTACCAGACATAAATAAAACAAATCCTTTATCCCCATTTCAGCAGAAAGGATATTGGTTAACCTGTAATAGAAAGTTTCCGGTGAATTGGTAAAGCCGTTGATAAGATTTTCAAAACTTTTATATTCCCAGTTATTTTGTTTAAAAAAATCTGAGGTTTTTTCAATGGCAGGTTCTTTTGGTATTAATAAGGCTCCCGCAAAATAAGAGGCATAAAAATTATTAAGAATTTCTTCAAAACTTCCGAAATCAAGCCATGAATAAGTAGTGGGA
The DNA here is from genome assembly GCF_024586575.1 of Chryseobacterium sp. WG23. NCBI lineage: Bacteria > Pseudomonadati > Bacteroidota > Flavobacteriia > Flavobacteriales > Weeksellaceae > Chryseobacterium > Chryseobacterium sp. WG23. Next base: position 132,776 of record NZ_JALCZE010000008.1, on the reverse strand, counting down.
CGAACCCTTAAGTCCAGTACATTGAACCCTATTTCTTTGGCAAGAATAAACGTCTTCTGATCCTTTTCAAGTTTTTTGTTGAGCAGCAATAATTTTTTCTCAGGTACAAATAAAGACCGGAGATTATCCAGGGTTCCATATTTTTCAAAATCTTCAGACTGAATATGGTAACTGAATTTTTCCACAAGGATATTTTCTAACGCTTCAGATTTTAGGTTTTTATCAATATACAATTGATTTTCTTGAGTAAATAAGCTGACTTTTTCTTCTATTTCCGGAAAATAATTATCATACAGCTCTTGAAAAGACCGCAATACCGCAAAATAAAATCTCTCTTTCCCAAGGTTATAGTTTTGGGAAATTTCAATCAGGGCATTAATAAAAGCTGTTACTTTTTTGGGTGCATCACTGATAATACTGATAAGGTTGTTTTTATTGATCCCAAATAAGTCCAGGGGAATTTCTTTGAAAAAATCAGATTGCAGTATTTCATTGAATGGCGCTAAGCTTTTATCCAGTTTTGTGGATACAAGATCATCAAAAGTACAGTGTAAAGCATCAGAAAGCTGGATGATTTTATCGTGTTTCGGATATTTCTTTCCATTTTCAATTTCGTTGAGGTAAGATTTTGATAATCCGGTTTTTACAGCAAGTTCCTGTAGAGACCAATTTTTCTTTTGTCTCTGCTGCTTCAGCTTTAGCCCGAAAACTGTTTTGATAAAGTCACTTTCTGGATTCATTACCCAAATATAAAAAATTGAATGCGATTATTCGCATAATAGTTTTTAAAATAAATTAGCGAACGTTCGCTGATTGTGAAAATTTTTATTTATGTTTGTAATATCAAATCACAAAATCAACAAGTTATGGAAACGCAGGCTCAATTAAAAATAAAGGCTCAGAAACAGTTTGAAGAAATTTTAACTCCGGATTTGCTGGAATTTCTGACAGCACTTCATCAGAATTTCAACGATAAAAGGCTGGAGCTTTTAAAAGAGAGAAAAAAAACTCAGCAGGAATTCGATAAAGGTGCTCTTCCGCAATTTTTGAAAGAGACAGAAGAAATCAGAAACGGAAACTGGACCTGCGGATCATTACCGGAGGATTTACTGGACAGAAGAGTCGAGATTACAGGCCCGGTTGACCGAAAAATGATCATCAATGCATTGAATTCCGGAGCTTCAACATTTATGGCTGATTTTGAAGACAGTACCTCGCCAACATGGGAAAATTGTATGGAAGGGCAAAAAAACCTTTCTGATGCCGTCAGCAGAAAAATTGATTTTACCAACGAAAATGGAAAAGCGTATAAACTTAATGAGAAAACCGCTGTTTTATTGGTTCGTCCCCGTGGCTTGCATCTGCCTGAAAAACATATGGAGATCAATGGAGAAGAAGCATCTGGCTCACTGACTGATTTTGGAATTTATTTTTTCAGAAATGTAAAAAACCTGTTGGAAAAAGGAAGTGGTCCTTACTTCTATCTTCCAAAACTGGAACATTATAAAGAAGCCCGCTGGTGGAATGATGTTTTTGTATTTGCTCAGAATTACCTGGAAATTCCCCAGGGTACAATTAAAGCAACTGTTCTGATTGAAACCATTACGGCTTCCTTCCAGATTGATGAAATCTTATATGAATTAAAAGAGCACAGCGCAGGGCTGAACTGCGGAAGATGGGATTATATTTTTTCCTATATCAAGAAACTAAGAAACCTTCCTGAGTTTATTGTTCCGGATAGAGATCAGGTAACAATGACTTCTCCTTTTATGAGTGCCTACTCAAAAAGAGTGATTGAAATATGCCACAAAAGAAATGTTCATGCTATTGGAGGAATGGCAGCTCAGATTCCGGTAAAGGATGATGATGAAGCCAATAGAATTGCTTTTGAAAAGGTAAGAAGCGATAAAGAACGTGAAGTAAAGAACGGACACGATGGAACCTGGGTAGCACATCCAGCACTGGTGACAGTGGCAAAAGAAATTTTTGATCAGCATATGCCTGAAAAGAATCAGATCGATAAAAAATTCGAATACCATATCAAAGAGACAGACCTGCTGGAAATTCCTAAAGGAGAAATAACAGAAAAAGGAGTCAGAAAAAATATCAATGTAGGAATCCTTTATTTGGAAAGCTGGCTGATGGGAACCGGTGCTGCGGCGATATACAATCTTATGGAAGATGCGGCCACCGCAGAAATCTCCAGAACTCAGATCTGGCAATGGCTGAAAAATGAAGCTGTTTTAAGTGGCGACAGAACGCTTACCCGAAGTATGGTACTGCAATGGGAAGCTGAAGAAATGGAGAATATTGAAAGCTATGTAGGAGAAAACCGTTTCAAAACCGGAAAATTTAACCTAGCCAAAGAACTTTTCAATGAATTGATCTTCTCAGAAAATTTTGAAGAATTTTTAACCCTGAAAGCGTATCCTTTTATTTAGTTTGAAGTGAGAGAGTTTGAAAGTTGTAGTGATAAGTTTAAATGAATGTAATTTACCAACTATCAACTATCAACTATCAACTGACAACCATACTCAATACTCTCACTCCTACTGCCAGACTACTAATCCCTAACCTCTAAATTAACAAAATCCAAAATATTATGAAATCTAAACAAGAACAAATCCAGGCTATAGAGCAAGATTGGCTGACAAATCCACGCTGGAACGGCGTTAAAAGACCTTATACAGCTGAAGAAGTTTTAAAACTCAGAGGCTCTTATAAAATTGATTACACCATTGCGACAGAAATGTCTAAAAAATTCTGGGATAAATTAAATAGCCAGGATTATGTAGCCGGCCTTGGTGCGCTTACAGGTAACCAGGCGGTTCAGGAAGTGGATGCCGGGCTGGAAGCGATTTACCTTTCTGGCTGGCAGGTAGCGGCAGATGCTAACTTATCGGGAGAGATGTATCCGGATCAGTCTTTGTACCCTGCCAATTCAGTGCCTGCTGTAGTGAAGAAAATTAATAATGCTTTATTAAGAGCAGATCAGGTGCAGTCTGTAAGTGGAAACGGAGATAAAGAATATCTTGTTCCTATCATTGCGGATGCTGAAGCAGGTTTTGGAGGAAACCTAAATGCTTTTGAACTGATGAAGCAGATGATTGAAGCAGGAGCTGCCGGGGTTCATTTTGAAGACCAGCTTTCTTCAGCTAAAAAATGCGGACACTTAGGAGGAAAAGTATTGGTTCCTACACAAGAAGCTGTTAATAAGCTGATTGCTGCACGTCTTGCGGCAGATGTCTTAGGAGTTCCAAGCCTTATCATTGCAAGAACAGATGCTGATGCAGCTGATTTATTAACATCAGATATTGACGACAGAGATAAAAAATTCGTCACAGGAGAAAGAACTTCCGAAGGATTTTATGTGGTGAAAAATGGAGTAGAACAAGGGATAGACAGAGGATTATCCTATGCTCCTTATGCAGATTTAATCTGGATGGAAACTTCAAATCCAGATTTGGAACAGGCAAGAAGATTTGCCGAAGGAATTCACGCAAAATTCCCTGGAAAGATGCTGGCTTACAACTGTTCGCCTTCATTCAACTGGGCAGCCAAGCTAAGCGTGGAGGAGATGTCTACTTTCCGTGAAGAATTGGCAAAACTGGGCTATAAATTCCAGTTTATCACATTGGCAGGATTCCATGCCCTGAACACAGCAATGTTTGAATTGGCCTTAGCCTATAAAGAAAGAGGGATGGCCGGATATTCAGAACTTCAGGAGCGTGAGTTTGCACTGCAGCAAAAAGGATTCAGAGCAGTGAAACACCAGTCTTTTGTAGGAACAGGCTATTTTGATGAAGTACAGAATGTTGTTACAAACGGTTCTTCAGCTACCGTAGCCATGAAAGATTCTACAGAAACGGCTCAGTTTCATTAGTCATTTTTTCCATATTTTTTGATACTAAACCTTCTCGTTTCCGGGAAGGTTTTTTTTGGTGGTAGAATTGTCACAAAATTTAAAAAAAACTACCCATTAAAAGTTATTTTGGTTACTTAAACTGCCTTTATTTTACATGAAATTGTTTGAATTATTAAAAAATATGGATGTTAAATGATTTTAGTTCAATAGATTATAGGTTATTAAGCTTAAAAATTAAATTTTTATAGGTCGATATAAATTAATATGTAAATTAGTATGCAATATTCATGACTGTATCTTTTTGATATTTAATAAGATATGTTTTTTTAATCAATAAAAGAACTATTAAAATTAAAATAAGTATTAAAGTATATAATCATGAATAACGAAAACTTTGACACCGTTAAATTCCTTTACAAAAATTTTACGTATCCCTTTCCTGTATTAAAAAATCCCCAGGCAGATTATCTGCAGGAAATTACTGATGAACAATGGATTGATGGAGAATATTTGTGGATTTATAAAAATAATCCTGAATTACGTAAAAAGTATAAAAAGACTAAAACAGCTCATATTACAGCCTGTTTTTTTTCCATAGCATCCTTTGAACGCCTTAAACCTATGGGTAAGCTGATGCTTTGGGCATTTTATAATGATGATCTCTATGAACAAATTGAGGCTGAATATCTTGGAGATGTGCGAACTCAATCAACTGCTATATTGAATGGTGAAATGGAAGTTTCTGCTTCAACTATACCTTTGGGCGGGATGTTAGCTTCATTGAGACAGGAACTGTTGCAGTTCGTTCCGGAAACATCTGTTTTCCGGCTTAGTCAAATGGTTGACAGGTATTTTTCAGGATTGGAAGCAGAATTAAAATATAAAAAGAACGAACAGTTTCCAACAATATCCGAATGTATTGCTCTGAGAGAAAAATCAGTTTGTTTATATCCTTTTATGCAGCTTATAGAAGTGGAAGCTGGGATTGTATTGCCTCCGGAGGTTCATGAGCATCCTGTTATTCAGCGTCTTCAGGCATTAATATGTCAAATGACAGTTTATTTTAATGAAATACAATCACTCCGGAAGGATGAAGCTACCGGATGTATTTACTATAATATGGTAAAAGTTATCCAGAATGAATACAAAATGACATTAGAAGAAGCCTGTCTTGAAAGTCTGCGTCTCCATAATGAGGGTCTTGAAGAATTTATAAGTTTACAAAACTCTCTTCCGGATTTTGGAATGTGGAATGATGCAGTTGTCAATTGGGTGCACTCTATGAGTCTGTTTCTGAGTGGCTGGAAAACTATTTCTGCCAATCTTGACCGTTATAATGGAACTGCTTTTCCCAGTGCTTTAGAACTTCAGAAAAAATTAAGCGAAATATAATCATTGTTTAAATTAAAGAAGAATTTCTTTAGTTAAGAATGTTTTTACCTATTTAAATTTGATAACAGATAATTAAAAAATTGGATTATATTTGAAGTCGGAAAAAACAATTTTTTAAACAAAATGAATTTAATTAAAGCCCTTTTTATTACAGCAGGATTAGTACTTAGCGCAAATACTGTACATGCTCAGCAAAAAATAGGTAGCGTAAACACGGATGAAGTTTTTTCAAGCTTACCGGAGGTGAAAACAATAAGTGCAACGATTGATAACCTGACGAAAACCAAACAAGCTGAGGTTGAAAAGTTAATCGGTGACTATCAAGCTAAGCTGAAAGCAGCTCAAGATAAAGAAAAAACATTGACTGAAGCTAATAAAGAATCAGTGACTAAAGAACTGATGGCAGCACAGACGGAATTAGATGCTCTAGGCAAAAAAGTAGAAACAGCAAGAACGCAAGCCGGTAAGGAAATTTCAGCAAAACAAAATGAATTGTTGGTTCCATTACAGCAGAAAGTGCGGGGAGCTATTGCAGCAGTGGCAAAAGAAAAAAGCCTGAACATGGTGTTTGATACAGCTTCACAAGGGAATAATAACCTTATCTACACAGATGGAAGCGAAGATATTACGGACAGTGTAAAAGCTAAATTAGGAGGTTCAGCAACAACCTCTAAGCCTGCAGCAAAATCTAAATAATCACCTCAATAGATTAAATACTCTAAAACAGAACCGGTCAATATCCGGTTCTGTTTTTTTATTGCCATTTTATAACAGAAGGAGCGGCTCTATTTTATTTTTTATTATAATTTTGAGTAAATTTCAGAAATGGGTTTAGTATATCAGAAAAAAATAAAAGTAACGGAAGAGCATATTGATCAGAACAATCATGTTAATAATGTTCAGTATGTACATTGGGTGGAAGAAATAGCTGCTGAACACTGGGATCTTTTAAAACATAAAACAGAATATGAAAATGATGCCTGGATGCTCCTGGATCACCATATTCAATATAAAAAGCAGGCCTATCTGAATGATATGATCACCGTAAAGACCTATCCTCTGTCTCCTGAAGGAGCTAAGCAGCCAAGAAAAGTTGAGTTTTACTGTAATGACAAGCTTTTGGTGGATTCAAGCACGCTTTGGGTTTTATTTGATCCTGAAACAAAAAAAATTAAAAGACTGGAAAGTAACTGGCTGGAAAAATTTTAAATAATAACATACAGTAAACGACTCCAGATAAAACAAAAAATACTATATAATCATTCTGAAAACCAGTTAGCATGGCAACAAATATTTCAACAATAGTGATTAATGCACCAAAACAGAAAGTTTGGGATACTTTAACACAACCTGAATTCGTAAAACAATGGCAATACGGAAGCAATCTGCTTACAGACTGGATCGTAGGAAGTGCTATAGAGTTTATAGCAGAGTGGGAAGGAAACGTTTTTAAACAGTGGGGAACCGTTTTGACATTTATTCCGACGGACAGTTTAAGTTATAACCTGTTTGCCCCCAGACCGGGCCTTGAAGATAAGCCTGAGAATTATTTTATCATGAAATACATTCTGACGGATCTTGGCGGAAAAACAAAACTTGAAATTATACAGGAGGATAACAGACCCGATGCTGTACAGGAAGAGCTACAAGGTAAAGAAAATCCGGTTCTTCAGGGATTAAAAAATATTGCGGAAACAAGTTGATATGAAAAGGAAATTAAGAAAAATACATATCAACAATAGGGAGTATTTGTATTCTGTTACAGATACATATCATGCAGGTACGGAAACCAATACTTTAACGGTGAGAATATTTTTAAGCGGACAGAAAAAGACCCCTTTAATCATTGAATTTCTGACTTCTGATGATTATTTTATGGGACAGCCCTTACAATCAGGAATTATACTAATCAATAAAATAACTTCCTCTGAAGATGAGGTTAACTTTAATGAGCCCGGGTATATACGACAACTTATCCTGCAGGGACAAAAAAAAGGCTGGACAGGAACTAATGCAATGGAAAAACAAAACGGACTGGATTATTTGGCAGAATTAGGGTATGAAACGGATCAATTAATTTCATGAAATTATGTAATGTAATAAAGCTGTCAATTGTCTATAATAAAGAAATATCGACAGATTAACATATAATGAAACAATCCATTTTAGCAGCACTCTTTTTAAATTTTTCTTTTTTGGGGTACAGCCAAACAGCAGAACAGTCAAAAGCAATCGACAGCTATATAAAAAAAGTTATCCAAATCAATGAAATTCCCGGAATGGCTGTTGGAATTGTAAAGAACAATACAATAACCTTTCAGCAGTATTATGGCAGGGAAAATTTGGAAACCAGTAAAAAGGTGAATTCCAATTCTATGTTCAGGATCTATTCTACTACGAAACTGATATCAAATGTGGCTCTTTTTAAGCTTATTGAAGAGGGGAAATTATCCCTGGAGGATAGAGTGTCAAAATATGTGGCCAACTTGCCCAATGAGTGGCAAAACGTACAGGTAAAAAACCTGTTGACCCATTCTTCCGGCCTTCCCAATTGGGTTGATTTTAGTGATATTTCAGTAAATGCAACAAATGCTGAAGTTATTGCCCGGTTATCAAAGGAAAAAATGGAATTTGAAACCGGAAATGAATATAGATACAACCAGACAAACTATCTTCTGATTACCATGATTATTGAAAAAATAACAGGGAAGACCTATGAAGATTATGTCCTTGAGAATCAATTTCAGGATGCTGAAAACCAATTGGTATTTTCATCCAATCCTGTTGAGAAAATTCCTAACAGAATTGTAAAGTATAATTATAATACAACAACAAAACAATACGAAAAGGTTACTGCTATTGACGGTGTGAGAGCACATTCTTCAAATGGGTTGGCGATTACACTCCCTGCTTTTTTACAATGGGGTATTCATCTTAGCAAAAATGATTTTCTGAAACCGGAGACAAAAAAAATGATGTGGCAGCCCTTTCACTATAAAAATAATGGATTTGATTTTGCGTATGGTTGGGAGATTACAGATAACAATAATACAAAGTCATATGGCTTTTCGGGGGGAAACGTAAATGCTTATAGTATCTTTCCGGATAACGATATGGCTGTTGCCGTTATGTATAATGGAAATAAAGGGTTTCCAGTGATGTACCAAATGATCAATCATATTGCCGGAATTATGGATAAACGCCTTATGAATCCCTATACATTGGCAGAAGAAATGACAATAGCTGAACCTTTTGTACATCCGGATCTTAAAAAAGAAGTGTATGGATACAGAACAGAAAACGACAAAGTAATTTTTTCTTATCGATATCCTGAAAATCTAAGTACTGAGTTTATCAAGACTATTTCAGTAGCAGGCTCATTTAATGACTGGAATAGTGAGAATACATCTTATCAGCTGGTTCTTAAAAAGAATAATGTGTTCGAGGTTGCAGTACCCAAATCTCAGTTTGAAAAAGGAAAAACTTATGGTTTTAAATTCGTAATGAACAAAAACGGATGGCTGACTATTCCTTACAATGCCATCAATGTAAATGGATCCGGGGATAATAATCTAACCTTAAAAATTGATTAAAAGATGAGTTTAATAGCTGTAATAGAAACAGTCTTTTCTGTGTTTAGCTGTTTTGTCATATCTTTGCACCATGATACGTATAACAAAAATTTTTACCTTCGAAACAGCTCACGTACTGTACAACTACGATGGGAAGTGTAAAAATATGCACGGGCATTCCTATAAACTGTTTGTAACGGTAAAGGGAAGACCTATTAATGATATAGAAAACCCTAAGAATGGGATGGTGGTGGATTTTGGAGATATCAAAAGTATCGTAAAATCTGAAATTGTAGATGTTTGGGACCATTCTGTTCTGGTGAATGCATTATCTCCTCACAAAGAACTAGGAGATGATCTTGAACAGAAAGGACATAAAGTAATCTACTGCAGTTTCCAGCCGACCTGTGAAAATATGTTGTATGCTATTGCTGCAAAAGTGAAATCTAAACTTCCTGAAGGAATTTCTCTGGCTTATCTTAAACTTCATGAGACTGAAAACTCTTATGGAGAATGGTTTGCAGAAGATAATTAATAATTCATTTCCAATAAAGTTCAGACGGTGTTAAAAACAACAATTAATTTAGAACCTGGAAAAAAGGTATATTTTGCTTCAGATCAGCATTTTGGAGCTCCAACTCCTAAGGAGAGCAGGATACGTGAGGAGAAATTTATACGTTGGATGAATGAGATCAAAGAAGATGCTCAGGTTTTATTTTTAATGGGAGATCTTTTTGACTTCTGGCATGAGTGGAAACATGTTGTTCCCAAAGGATATGTGCGTGTTCTTGGTAAAATTGCTGAACTGAAAGACCAGGGAATCCATATTTATTTTTTTGTGGGAAACCATGATCTTTGGATGAAAGATTATCTGGAGGAGGAAATAGGATGTACCGTTTTTTATCAGAAGCAATATTTTGAAATGGGCGGAAAACAGTTTCTGTTAGCTCATGGAGATGGTCTGGGACCGGGAGACAAAGGATATAAGAGAATGAAAAAGTTATTCACAAATCCGGTGGCACAATGGTTTTTCAAGTGGTTGCATCCCGATATTGCCATGAAAATGGCCTTATATCTTTCTCAAAAAAATAAAATGATTTCCGGAGAAGAGGACAAAGCATTTTTAGGAGAAGACAAAGAATTTTTGATCATCTATTCCAAAGAAAAGCTGAAGACAGAGAAGATAGACTATTTCATTTATGGGCATCGTCATCTTCCTATGGTATTGGATCTGGAACAGCGCTCACAATATATCAACCTTGGTGACTGGATCTCTTATTTTACATATGGAGTTTTTGAAAAAGATTTTGAACTTAAGGTTTTTGATAAATAAACAAAAAAAATTGCCTCTAAAAGAGACAATTTTCGAATGAACCTAAGCGCATTCTTGTTTTTAATCCATATTCCGAATAAGTGATTGCAAGAATTTTACCAAAGTTTAATTTTACAGTAAAAATTATTAAATAAAAAATATTCTTTCTTGAAATTCATTGTATTGAAGGGATGGAAGGGCTAAAAAAGATTTATAAATTGAAAAATATATTCGACATACAGACAGAACAGGATTTTGCGGAAGCATCATTGAAAACATTTCGTTATCAGTATGAAAATGTTGAGATATATAGAAAGTTCGTCAATTTTTTAAAAGTGAATCCTGATGAGGTAGACAGCGTATTGAGCATCCCTTTTCTGCCTATAGAAATGTTCAAGAACCATCAGATTCTGGATAAGAATGCCTCTACAGATTTATATTTTCAGAGCTCAGGGACTACCCAGATGAATCTGTCGAAACATTTCATTGCCGATCAGAATTTATATGAAGAAAGTATTTATAAAAGTTTTGAGCAGTTTATAGGTAAGCCCGAAGATTTTATTTTTCTGGGGTTACTTCCAAGCTATCTGGAAAAACAAAATTCATCATTAATTTATATGGTGGATTACCTGATGAAAAAATCGGGAAAACCGGAAAACGGATATTTTCTTTATAACCATTCAGACCTTTTTGACCTTTTAAGCCAATTGAAAGATCAAAAAGTTATCCTTTTTGGAGTTTCTTTTGCCTTGCTGGATTTTTTGGATCATTGTCAATCCAATACAGGTAATAAGTCTCTACGTTTTCTTGAAAATTTAGTCGTTATAGAAACCGGAGGAATGAAAGGGCGAAAAGAAGAAATGACAAAAGATGAACTTTTGCAAATTTTGCAGGAAGGCTTTAATACCCAAAAAATATACTCTGAATATTCGATGACGGAACTGCTTTCACAAGCATACTCTCTTGGAAATAATGAATATCAATGTCCAAACTGGATGAAGATTATGGTCAGGAATGCAGAAGACCCGTTGTCTTATGAAAAAGAAGGAAGAACAGGGGCTATTAACATCATAGACCTTGCCAATACCCATTCCTGTTCTTTCATTGCAACACAGGATTTGGGGAAAATAAACGGTGATAAATTCCAGGTACTGGGAAGAATAGACCACTCTGATATCAGAGGCTGTAGCTTACTGGTAAGTTGAAAGTTGAAAGCTATATAGATCCGCAATTCGAGGGCCAGAGATTGAAGCCTTAAGATTATACATTTCTCAACAGCCTAAAGTTTCTAATCTCTAAGTCTCTTATCTCTACTCTCTCAGTCTGTTCACGTCAATACATTATACATCATACTTTGTACATTTCATATTATAAAAACCATGATCAAAATAGAAGAACTTGTACATGCCTATATTCACTCTCACTGTGATTTTGAAAAAGAGCTTGTTCTGACTAATTATTTTCAGGCAGACTGGGAAGCAGATATTCTGATTGTTGATGCAGAAGGGTGTAGCCATGAAATTGAAATCAAACTTTCTAAAAGTGACTTTAAAAATGATTTCAAAAAATCATATATCAATAAAGAAACCGGCGAAAAGTTTCTGAAGCATGATAAAATTTCCTGTGGAGATTATATCTGCAATACTTTCAGTTTCCTGCTGCCTATGGGAATGGTAGATACTCATCTTATTCCCGAACACTGCGGAATTATTGAATTTTATCATAATGCAGATACATGGGAAACAGAATTTTATCTAATCCGGCCTCCTAAAAAGCTTCATGAAGATTCTTACTGGAGCTTGAATGATAAAGATCTTTTTATCAGGAAAATGGCACTCAATCTTCTTCAGCGTAAAATGGAAATCAAAGGAAAACATGAAGAACTTATTTTTAAAAACCCTTTTGATATTAAAAAGATAAAATAGAAAAACCTGCCAGCCGGCAGGTTTTTCTATTTTGTTATGAATTGAGAACCTCATTAATCTGCTATTTCTGCAGTATCTCTCTGAAGTAAGAATTTGTAGATTAATCCACCTACAATTCCTCCAAGGATAGGTGCTACCCAGAACAGCCAAAGCTGTGACATAGCGAGACCACCTGTGAAAACTGCCTGCGAAAGAGATCTTGCAGGGTTTACTGACGTATTGGTGATTGGAATAGAGATTAAATGGATCAGCGTAAGCGCAAGACCAATAGCAAGACCTGCAAATTTACCGTTTGCCCATTTATCCGTTGCTCCCATGATGATGATAAGGAAAAAGGCTGTTAATAAAAATTCAGCAAGGAATGCTGCGCCCATACTGAATGCCTTTCCGTTGTACACTGCCTCGCCATAGAAATTGGTGGCAAAATCACCCGGTTTTGAAAAATCTACCGCTCCGGCACCGTTAAGGATGGTATATAAACATCCAGCTGCTACAAGTGCTCCTAAACACTGTGCTACGATATAAGGGATCAGATCCTTGGCAGAAAATCTTCCTCCTGCTAAAAGTCCGAAAGAAACTGCAGGGTTGAAATGCCCTCCGGAAATATGACCTACCGCATAAGCCATTGTAAGAACAGTAAGACCAAAGGCTAAAGCCACCCCTAAAAGTCCTATACCAATATAGGGAACTCCGGCGGCAAAAACTGCGCTTCCACAACCACCGAAAACAAGCCAAAATGTGCCGAAAAATTCAGCAAAAAGTTTTTTTATCATATTGTTTATTTTTAAAATGTATCTCAAATGTAAAATTTATATCTTAAAGTAAAAAGTTAAAACTGAAAAAATATTTCAAAAATAAGAGAACAAAAATTATAAATTCAATAATTTGGTTTGAAGTTTGTTTGGGATTTATTTATATAGTACTATCATTGGAATGAATGATATAACATAAACATTTTATCTTTCATTCAGTAAATTTAAAAAGAGGAGTTAATGAAAAAGTTTCTTTGTGTGGTCTTTGTACCTTTTATTTATAATCTGCATTATGCGCAGGTGGCCAAAAGTGCAATGCGTGAATTTAAAGGGATCAAGGTTATGAATATCGAACCCACTGCTCTTTATAAGCCTCATATTGATGCTTCCAAAAGCTTTAAAATACAGCTGCTGAAAGATTCTAAAACAGTACAGAAATACGTTAATAACGGAAAGTTCCATAAAATAAAAAAATCCGGGAAAGGATATCATGTTCAGAAGCTTGATTACAGCAGACCCTGGATGGTATCTAAAGCAAAGGCGACATTAGAAAAAATGGGTACAAAGTTTAGCAAAGATACAAAGGGTGGAACATTCACCGTTTCCTCCATTACCCGGACACTTGAAGATCAAAACAGGTTAAGAAGAGTTAATTCTAATGCTTCACTGGGGATAAGTTCCCACAATTATGGAAATTCTTTTGATATCTCCTACATAAGATTCAATAATGTACTCAAATACAATCCAAAAATGGAACTGGCACTAGAGAAAGTTTTAAAGTATTATGCTAATGCTGGTAGAATTTATTACATCAAAGAGAAGCAACAGCGTTGTTATCATATTACAGTGAGAAATTATTAATTAAAATTCTTACTTGCATAGCATGTGTAGTTTGTATATTTTTATACAACTTAAAAACTATGATTATGACAACATTAAACAGCGAAGACTTCATGCTCTCTAAAGAGGAATGCAAAACAGCTATGGACCAGTGGAGTTTACTTCTTTCCAATTTTCCTGAGCTGAAGAAATTAATTCCCGCCAATTATATTTTCGAAATAAACAAAGGACATCTGGATTGGATGAGAGGAAATAGTGAATATCCGGAATTCTGTGCTGGGGTAGGTGTTTACAATAAAAATCTGATCATTATTTTATATCCTATGGATGAAAACGGATTGAGAAGAAGTATGGAAGAATATCCATGCAGCCTTCTTTGCCCGCTGGCATATGATTTAAAACTGCAGGAAATACAGCAGTATACGGTTGTTAAAAATGCTCTTCTTTCTAAAGACCTTCAGAATATTGATAAGAATGCAGATATGTCTTTCCCGATTTCCAGTAAACCGGTCCTTGAGCAGGATAAGGCCATAGAAGCTATTGAAAGATGGAGAAATGAAGGAATGGATTGGTTTTATCAGGAATGTACAGCATACAAGGGAACGAGAATCTTTACTAAGTTTTATGTTCCTACAGAAGATTTATGCCTTTCAGATAAAAATTTAACCAGAATAGTATGCTCATTCGGATTAAGATACAGTGATATTTATGGAAGAATGTTAGTAACGCTTGTTTTTATTTCTTTTCTTGAAAATCTGGAAAGCAGTAATACAGGAAGCAGTGCAATAACTGAAGCCAATACATACGATTGGGCAAAACCTTGCCCGCCAATTTGCCGTATACCGGATGCACTATAATTATAACTGAGGAATGGCGGATTTTTATAAGGCGATTTTATTCCTGAACTATGGTCTTCTTCTATCAGTGATATTGCTGGGAGCAGGAAAATACCGCATATTACATAATAAAGAAAAGCACTATTTTCACTGTATTGCTTTTCTTTTCTTTATTGAGCTGCTGAATCTTGTCCTGCCTTATGTTTTTAATCTCAACGATACATCATTTCTTTATCCTCTTTATATAGCCGGGGAGTTTTTTTTACTGTCGGTGTTATTTATCAGGAAGCTGGAGCTACCCAAGAATTTCCTGGCTCTCGTTGCAGTAGTGGCTGCCGGATTTATGATTTCAAAATATGGGTTTAATTACCCTGTCAATGCAGATATAGCTAAAGTAGTTTCTAATATTATGATCATCTGTCTTTCTGGATTTACATTGATTCGGGAAATTAAAGATACTTCTGCAAAAAACCGTTTTCTTTTAACAGATGCCAGTATTTTTTTCTATTACTCGGTTTCGGTATTTATTTTTATCGTGCAGCATCAGATCGCTAACCTGTCTGAGGACGATTATTATATTATTTTTAGTGTCAACAATATCCTGTCCGGGATTTTGTACTGTTCATTTTTATATACCTTCATCAAATTAAAGAAGTAAGCCTAAATATTAACCTGTTAATCCTTATAATTGTTACCATAACAGTTATAGTAGCTTTTATTTTGCTTGCCTACAGGTCTTTTATCAGCAGGATTATAAAAGAAAAAAATGTACAGCATGAAGCAGAAGTCCTTCATCAGAAAAAGCTGGCACTGGAAAATATTAAGGTTCAGGAAGAAGAAAGAAAAAGAATAGCGGTAACCATTCATGATGATATAGGAAACAGACTTAACATTCTTTCTTTATGGCTGAACAATCTCGACACCCAGGGAGATGAAATTATTAAAAAAAATATCTACAGTCAGATGTCTGCCCTGATTGACGCAGCCAGAAGTATTTCGCATTCATTATATCCTGTTAACCTGGAATCTGTAGGACTGGTGCTGTATGTGGAAGAATTGATTGCCAATCTTTCCCATAAAATCAATATTTCCCTGCAGGTAATGCCCGGATACAAAAAGAAAGATCTTTTTGTGGAAGTACAGTTGTACAGAATTATTCAGGAATTTACAACCAATGTAATCAAACATTCTGATGCTACGGATCTTTGGATCTATATTAAAGATTATCCTCATCATATGGCAGTTGTGATTTCAGATAACGGCCAGGGTTTTGATTACGATCAGGTGAAAAAAGGAATGGGTATTAAGAATATCGAATCCAGAATCAAGTCAATGAATGCCACTTATAAATGGAAAAGTACTTTCTTAAATAAAGGAAGCCGTATAATTATTAAAATTCCCAAACATAATGAGTTCCCAAATCAAGATAGCCCTGATAGATGATGAACAGCTGATCCTGGAAGGAGTAAAGATGCTGCTGTCCAATGAAAAAAATATATCGGTATGCCTTACCGCAGATAATGGCCCCGATTTTATTGAGCAATTGGAAAATATTTCTGAAAATGAATTTCCTGATATTGCCCTGGTAGATGTTCAGATGAAACCGATGAATGGTTTTGAACTGGTAGAGATTCTTAAAGAAAAATATCCTGACCTTAAAATTATCATTCTTTCTTCCCACTATAAGACCTCTATTCTGGGATATATGGTGAAGTTGGGAGTTTCTGCATTTCTTCCCAAAAACTCCAATAAAAAAATATTTATTGAAGCCATTACCATGGTCAATAAAAATGGAGTGTTCTTTACCGCTGAAGACCATCAGATGTTATTCACTTATATGAACAGCTCGGCAAAGAAAAACTCGCTTTTTGAAACAGAAGATGAGCTGTCTGAAAGAGAAAAAGACGTTGTAAAACTTATTTGTCAGGAATTTACAAATAATGAAATCGGAGAAAAGCTCTTCATCAGCCCAAGAACGGTAGAGAGTCACAGACAGCGGATCCTGGAGAAAATTGGAGCTAAAAATACAGTGGGCATAGTGATTTACGCCATTATAAACAATATTTATTCGCTTGACAAATTATAGCCTCATTCCGTAGAAATACGGAATTTTTTATTTGGTACTTTTCACGCTAGTTTAGCAGTCCTTTTTTCTGTTACTTTGAAAATATCCAGGTCAGAGACCTTTGGATGAAATTTGAATGTACAATGCAGATCAATCTGTAACATAAATGATTAAAAAGAATGGAGGACAGCAACATAATTTCTGTTGGAATCTTCTTTGATGGTACTGGAAATAATGGAGTAAACGCTTTTTCACCGGATAAGCCACTAAAGAATAATGAAAGCTACTATGGTGCTTTTACCAATATTTACAAACTATACAACCTATTTCGTGGGAATCAAAAAATATATATTGAAGGAATAGGAACGGTAATAGGGGGTGAAGACAATAACTTTGCTATGGCCACCTGTGCAAACCCACCTTACGGTAACGGATATTCTTCCGACGATAAAATTCAGAAAGCAGATGCTTTTGTACAGGAAATAATCAGGGATGAAAATAAAGAGTACCATTTCTACCTATACGGATTCGGGAGAGGAGGAATGCTGGCCCGGACTTTCTGTAACCGGCTTTTGTCTCACTATTCATCAATGCACATTAAAATTAAGTTTTTAGGTGCTTTTGATACGGTAGAATCCAAACCTTTTAATACCTATGACTTAAGCCTTTCCAACACAATAGAGCAAGCGCTTCACCTTTGTGCAATTAATGAATGCCGGTTCTTTTTTCCGCTTACCGGCTTTTTTGAAGACTCTAAAACCATACAGAACAAAAAATATGAAGACTGGAATTCCGTATGGAAAGAAATATTTGTTCCGGGAGCTCATGCAGATGTGGGCGGTGGATATCTGGAAGGCCCCCAGTCGGTCTATATCTCTACAGATTTTGTAAATGATACTGACCTGAATGATTATGTTTCAGATATAAGAAGCGCAAAAACTGATGCCGGAGGAAACCGGATTTGGGAACACTTATTTTCCGGTTATCAGGTGGAGAAAGAAGGCCAGTTTTCTCAGGCTTTTGTCTGCCGGGATAAAGTATATAACCATCTCTCAAAAATATACGGAAGACTTATGCTGGAAGAGACCAATAAAAATGCGGTGGTTTTCGATGCTGATCTTGCAGCATTATATTTTGAAACAGATTCCGGGAAACATCCTTTCCTCAATAATTTTTATACACAGCTTACAGAACATGTGAAATTTACCTCCACTGATATAAAGCCGGCTTATAATTATAATGAG
The DNA here is from genome assembly GCF_024586575.1 of Chryseobacterium sp. WG23. NCBI lineage: Bacteria > Pseudomonadati > Bacteroidota > Flavobacteriia > Flavobacteriales > Weeksellaceae > Chryseobacterium > Chryseobacterium sp. WG23. The sequence goes on along the minus strand of NZ_JALCZE010000008.1, from coordinate 114,973 downwards.
CTGGCAGACTATATCCATATTTCGGCTAATTTTGGATTATACAGCAATGCGTTGCTGAATAGGTCAGAATCTGAAATTAATACGGAACTGATCAACAATGGTTTGAATGTCTCCAGCAGTACCTTGGTAGATAAAGAAAGCAAGAAAAGACTTTCTATTGAACTTCATCTTCCCGAAGACAGCTTCGTAGCCGACTTTCTGTACGGGACCAATGTTCCTAATAACGATATCTGGATTCGTTCAGTTGTAAAAGCTCCAGCAATAATCAGGTTGAATGAATTTAACAATTAATCTCAATACTTTTCAGTTTTAAATTTAGGTTAGGGAACATTCTTTGGATGTTCTCTTTTATTTATAAAATACTTATTATCAATTGGGTATAATTACTGAATCTTGAATTTGGTATTTTATACTGTAGTTTTTGGTTTTTAATTCTCGTTACTTTGAATTGTTCATTTAACGAAGCTTCAAAATAAAAATATGAACAAAGGGCGTATTCTGAAAAGCCCAATATCAAAAAGAGTAAGAACATCAAAAATTAAACCAATGGAAAAGACACTCGTTCAAAAAGCAGCCACTACTGTATTCTCAATTGATTTCGATTTTACATCAAATGAGCAAAAAACAATTTTACAGTATCTACAAGAAAATAATTACAAATTAATGGGATATAAAGGTGCTTCAGGACCTAATCAGGTTTCTACAGGAGTACCGGCCTGGTTTGCTATAGGCTATCAGGAGATGTTTGGCGAAGTAGAAATTGATTACGAGCCAAGGTACAAAGTATATATTTACAATAAGTCCAATATTGGTACCAATACAACCATCCAGATGCAGGCACTGTCCAGCGAAATTCCTTTGGGAACTGCTGTAACTTTCCACCAGGATGGTTCTTTTTCTACTACTTCAGGAGCTCCGGCAGGAGTAATTACTGTGAAAAATGACAGAGGAGCAGGAACATCGAATATCACGATAGGACTTGCTGCAAAGGTAAATGGCGTATTTCAGCCTTTCTGTGCATTTACATGTACACCGCAGGGTTCTGTGAGTATGGAGCCTAACGAAAAAGTAGTTTTATTTGCAGCGCAAACTAATATGACTTCAGGATCTGTTACCGGTAATGCTACAGCACCCGGATGTAATTTTATATTTAGTGCTCAGAATATACAATATGATCTGCAGATGATCGCAGGAACTTACGGTATTGAAAGTGTACCTGGAGGAGCACCTGTGAATCCTGTATCTTCAGGAGAATCATTGACGCAGCTATTAAATATTTTCTAAAAAAAATAAATCTTCCCGAAGGATCTGGTTCCTTCGGGATTTTATTATGGATATTACATTAAACATATATTTCGATAAAAACGGAATAAATTATTTGACCAATACCAATCAGATGGTAGGTATCATAAGGTCTTATCCCGGGACAGCAGATTTGAAGTATATATGTCTTGCTTTCGCTCCTTTTATTAATAACAATCCATGTACTTTCTCAGATTGCTGGAAAGCATTGGCAAGCAGGATTGAGCCTCAAACGATGTCTGTTTATAAAGAAAATGTGTCAACAGATGCACAGTACGGGAAAAGGTACTCAGTCTCAAATATAGGTTTTTATGGTGTTCCTGACGATTGCCCTGCAGAAATGTTGGGAATAGATAACACTTCAGGTTCTATTTTATTTCCTGGCATTTCCCAGAAAATAAACGGGACTTTTGGAGTTTGCAATGCAGATTCTGCTTCTGTAAATACTATTATTTATTTTGACTATAGTGACGAGCTGTGGCTCTTCACGGCAAGTGGAATCTCCTCCAATATGGCCATTTCTTCCTCTCTTTTAGTACCTTCTGATCTAGTTTATTCTGATAGTAAAACGAAAAATATTACAATGAATAAATATCTCACTATTGATTTTCAGGAGGATACAGATGTGTATTTTGATTCAGCTACTAATGTATTCAAAATGGGAAAACTTCCTCAAAAAAAATAAATAGTCATGGGAAAAATAAATTACACAACAGAAGATTATCTATACGCATTAGGACAAAATAATTTAGTGTATAATGATGATTTCCGGTATTTCAGCAATCAGATATCAAGGAATGGGGCCATCATTTATGGTATTCCTGATGGATGGCTATATAGTGATAGCGGAGCCAATGGAAAAATTTCTTTTGATTCAAATGCTAATCAGTTGGTTATTCTAAAAAGTCAAACTTACGATGAAATGTCTTTCAGCCAGGCTCTTCATGAATTTCCAAGATGGAAACAGATGCTGCCGGGAGAAACCGTTTCTGCTCAGGTTATTTTAAATTTAAAAGTGAGCGGAGAAGTAACGGTACAATTATCAGATGGCATAGATTCCAGTTCGGTTACCGTATCCCAAACAGGAGATCACGAATTAAATCTGCTACATCTAATCAATCCTTCAGCAACAAAGCTTATCCTTAGTGTTTTATCAAAAATTCCAAATGCCGAAATAAGAATTTCACGATGCTGTACCAATTTAGGCTTGCTTGCTCTTAAAAACCTTCCCTGTATCATTCGGGGCGTGATAGGAGAACGCAGACAGTATATCGCTACGGAATTTGCCCCAGAAGGAGAATTTTCATTGTGTAATGCTCCTGTTGAACTGGATGCCAATTACACAAGATTAAATTCAATACTTAATTATAGGTTCGGAAAAGGACCCAACGGATTTTCTTTGTTATTGGATATGCGCGGATATTTCAGCCGGGCATGGAATAATCAGGCTACAGTAGACATGAATGCTACAGAAAGAAAAGCGCCCGGAACAGGAACCATTACAGGAGACCATGTCAGTACTTTTGAAAATGATATTTTTAAAAAACATGATCATGGCTTAAGGTTTTCTACAACAGCAATGATTCCTCCTGGAAACGGGCCGGCTCCTATGAGTATAATCGATACAAAAAGTACTTCAAAAACAGATGTTGAGGCCGATGGTTTGGAAACAAGACCTAAAAATATAGCAGAACTATATACCATCAAATGGGCTTAGCTCTATAAACCTTCAGCATATTTAGTCCAATATTTTTTAACCCCAAAAAACAACATATTATGACAGTTTCAGCATGGCTTAAAAAAGCAAATAAACTTTTAGACACTTGTAATTACGAGATCAGTATTAAAAACGGCAGCAAACCGATTACAATGTCCGAGGCGACTACTTTGAACGAATTGCAAAATGAAATAGGGTCTCACCACGGGATCAGACAGGTAAAGTATAAAGAGGCTGCAGAAAGTCTTGAAGAAATGATTGCCATGGTAGAAGCGGGACAGAAAACACCGCCGCTTACTCCGGGATAGAACTTTTGAAACGTTACAAGTCCTGGAAGTTTCAGATGTAAATGCAGAAATCTATGTTTTAAAACGATAAAGTAAGTTTTGAATCTGGATTAAAAACTGTCCGAAAAGGGCAGTTTTTTTATTTCTGGACTATTTCATTTCTTTTTCCGTATTTTTGCCCTCGAAAATTCATTATTCATTATTAATTATTACTTTAAAAAATGCTTTCGGTTCAAGGTTTAGGATTACATCATTCGGGAAATTATTTGTTTCAAAATGTAAATTTCACGATTAAAAAAGACGATAAAATTGGTTTAGTCGGTAAAAATGGAGCAGGGAAATCCACTTTATTGAAAATGCTTTCAGGGGAAATTAACTTCTTCGAAGGAGATGTTGTAGCTGAAGGAAGCGCAACAATAGGTTTCCTGAAACAGGATCTTGACTTTGTAAAAGGAAGAACCGTTTGGAACGAAACCATGCAGGCTTTTGAGCAAATCAATGCCTGGAAAAATGAGCTTGAAGAGGTGAATCACCAGATGGCAACAAGAACCGACTATGAAAGCGATTCTTACACAGATCTGATTAATAAAATGACCGAGCTGAATGACCTTTTAATGAACCATGATGCCTACAATCTTGAAGGGGATATGGAAAAGGTACTGTTTGGTTTAGGTTTTAAAGCGGATGACTTCCAAAAGATTACCGATGAATTTTCAGGAGGATGGAGAATGAGAATCGAACTGGCAAAATTGCTTCTTCAAAAGAATGACATTATGCTTCTCGATGAGCCTACTAACCACCTGGATATGGAATCCATCATCTGGCTGGAAAACTTCCTGAAAGACTATCCGGGAGCAATCGTTCTGGTAAGTCACGATAAGCAGTTCATGACGGCTGTTTGTAACCGAACTTTTGATATCAACAACAGAAAAGTAGACGATTACAAAGCCAATTATACAAAATATCTGATCATGCGTGAAGACCGCCGTGAGAAACTGATTCAGGCTAAAAAGAATCAGGATGCGGAAATCAAGCAGATGGAAGACAATATTAATAAGTTCAGAGCCAGTGCTACTAAGGCCTCTTTTGCTCAGTCCCTTATTAAAAAGTTAGATAAAATTGAGCGTATCGAAGTTGATAATGAAGACGTTTCAAAATTCAATATCCGTTTCGTACAGTCTATGGTTCCCGGAAAAGTTATTTTTGAAGCAGAGCATTTAGGAAAAGCATACGGAAAAAAACAAATTTTTGATGATGTAGATTTCATCGTTCAGAGAGGAGACAGAATTGCACTTCTAGGACAGAACGGACAAGGGAAAACTACTTTAGCTAAAATTCTGGCCGGAGATATTAAAGACTATTCAGGTTCCTGGAATCTTGGACATAATGTAAACATAGGTTATTTTGCTCAAAATCAGGAAGAGGTTTTAACACCCAATAAAACAGTATTGGAAGAAGCAGAAGATGCTGCTACGGAAGAAACAAGACCTAGAGTAAGAGATTTATTAGGATCTTTCCTGTTTCAGGGAGAGGCCGTTTCTAAAAAAACAAAAGTACTTTCCGGAGGAGAGAGAAACCGTCTGGCACTTTGTAAACTATTACTTCGTCCTTTCAATACGTTGATTATGGATGAACCTACCAACCACCTGGATATCCAGTCTAAGGAGATTATAAAGCTGGCCTTACAGAACTTTGAAGGAACACTGATTGTCATCTCTCACGATAGAGAATTCCTTCAGGGGCTTTGTGATAAAATCTATGAATTCCGTGATGGAAAAATGAAAGAATTCCTTGGTGATATCAATGAATATCTGGAATACAGACAAAAAGAAACCATCAGAGAGATTTCTGCAGAAAAAGCTAAGCTTCACAATGAAGAACCAAAAGCAGAGGCGAAGAAAGCGGAAGCAAAACCTGTAGCAGGCAATCAGTCAACGATTGTAAGCAAGGAACAGAAAAATATACAGAATAAAATTAAAAAGGTAGAAGAAAAAATTTCCGAACTTGAAATTAAGGTAGAAGAAATGGAAGCTTCTTTTGCCAAAGAAAATCCTTCTGATGAAACGTTGGAGAAATACAATAAAACTAAAGAAGAATTAGATTCCGCGTTGCAAGAATGGGAGTATCTGGGAACTCAGGTTAACTAAACGAAAATATAGAAGCTTCATAATTTTAATTTATGAAGCTTTTTTTGTAACATAGGACCATTCATTTCTACCTATTGTCAGTAAGCATAAAAGTAATTTAATAAAAGGGTAGTCCCAGAGTTAAATTATTTTCATAATTTTGAAGAATGATTTTAAAAGAAAGCAGAAATCTGAAGAGTTTTATCTCCAAGCTATTGTTTGGAGTATATTTCCTCGCCCTGCTTTCTCAAAGCTTTCACCATCATGATTCTGTGGATTATTTTAAAGGGTTTAACCTTAAAAAAACAGAGAATACGATTACAAAAGCTATTACTAAAGAGAAAGCTGGCGATTGTCTGGCCTGCCACTTTTTGGTTACCGGACATACCTTAGCTCCTGAAGAATTCAGTTTTACTTTTGAGCACTATACTCATGAAGTAAAACAAATCATCGCCGTTCAGGAGAAAATCTGGTCACAGACCAAGTTTACATTTCAGCTTCGGGGACCTCCCGCAATTTCATAATCAATACATTCATATTGGGTTTAAAGTTTCGTGCTTTAAAGTTCAATGGTTAATACCCAAAGTTTGAGGTGTTATACAATAGTTGCTTATTGATAGTTGTATTATTTTTTCGATTATCGGTTTCCAGCCTGTATTTCTAATCCCCTCCTTCTTTCATCATTAATACATTGTACTTTTTACATTATACATTATACATGTACAAATAGGATAAGCCCATTCAACAAATTTTAACGAAAAATGTACCTGTTAAAGGGTACGCAATCAATCTATTTATAATGAAATTGATATATTGCCTGTTACTGATCTTTTGCGGATCAGTATTTACGAGTGCACAGAAAATGTACACTGTACAAGGAACCGTTCAGGATTTTCATGATAAAACAATGCTGGAAAATGCAGTGGTGAAAATGGGAGGTTCTACAGTAAAAACAGATAAGAAAGGTAAATTTTCTTTTGATAAAATCCCTGCCGGAGAATATTCACTTACGGCACAGCATCCTGATTGTCATGATTATACTGAAAATATAAAAGTTGATCAGGATATTCACTTGGTTATCACTCTGGAACATCATAGTAATGATATTGAAACCGTTACCATACACGGAAATCATAAATCCAACGGATCTTTAATTGTGAAGACTATTGATAAAAAAGAAATAGAACGAAATGCCACAGATAACCTGGGGAATCTACTTTCTAAAATATCGGGAGTAGCCACCTTAAAGACGGGAAATAATATTGCAAAACCTATTATCCATGGTTTATATGGGAGCCGTATTTCCATTCTCAATAATGGGGTAAAGCTTGCTGAGCAGGAATGGGGTGTGGAGCATGCTCCCAATGTAGATATCAACAATTTTCAGCATATTGATGTGATCAAAGGAGCTTCTGCTTTGAAGTACGGGAGTGATGCCATAGGTGGTGTTGTCGTAATGGAGCCGGAGATTTTCCCTAAAAAAGATACCGTAAAAGGATCAGTGAATCTTTCAGGGATTTCAAACGGAAGAGGCTTGGGTCTGGATGTAGATGTTGCCAAAATATGGAAAAACGGCTGGGCGGTAAAATCAGGAGGAAGTATTAGAAAGCTGGGTGATCAGCATACTCCTGATTATAACCTGATGAATACAGGAATGGATTTTTCATCCTTTAATTTTACCGTGCAGAAAAATGAATATGACAAAGGAATTTCTTTTGACTATTATCTTACCAATCAGAATATAGGAATTTACAGAGGCTCTCATGTAGGAAACAATAATGATTTCTATAATGCGATGACCTTAAAAATTCCGGTTTATACAGGTGACTTTAGCTATGATATTGATAATCCGCGACAGGTTATAGAGCATCATATTGCAAAAGTTTCTGCTTTCAAAAGGTTTGAAAATATTGGAAAAGTTTCTGCGACTTACAGTTTTCAGTATAACCATAGACAGGAATATGATGTAAGAAGAGGTGATCTTAAAGACATTCCTTCTCTGGATCTTGCCTTGATGACCCACCAATTTAACCTTAATGATTTATTGGAAAGAGAAAAATGGTCTCTTGAAACAGGAATTGACGCAAGTTTTCAGAATAATTATTCGGATCCGGCCACCAAAGCAAGACGTCTGATTCCTAATTATGACAAATATGCAGCGGGAATATATTCTGTCTTTAAATATAAAATTTCACCGGAATTGAATGCTGAGGCTGGCGTAAGATATGATTTTACCCGTTATGATGTAACGAAATGGTATGATAAAAGTGACTGGAACAACAGATACGCTGATTCGTATAATGAGTTCTACATTAAAACGGATAAAAACAGAGTGCTGACACGTCCAAAAATTAATTATCAGAATGTATCATTTAATGCAGGCCTGGAATATCATCCGAATGCTTATTTTAATTTGAAATTTAACTATGCAAAAGTAGGGCGAACACCCAATATTGCAGAGTTATTTTCTGATGGATTACACCATTCCGCAGCGGTAATAGAAATAGGGGATATGGGATTGAAAAATGAAGACGGACATCAGTTTAACCTTACTGCAGATGTAAAATTCAATGTACTTAAAGGATTGAATGTTTCTGTAAACCCTTACTTTTTCATTACCAAAAACTTTATTAATGAAATACCAACGGGAGTACAGAATACAATAAGGGGAGTATTTCCGGTGTGGTCATACCAACAGATTGATGCAAAAATGTATGGTGTAGACCTGGATATTAACTGGAAGCTTACAGATAACCTTACTTATACAGGTAAAGGAAGCTATCTGTATGGGCAGGATGATACCCACAATGAACCGCTGATTCTCATGATGCCTCCTAATTTCTCCAATGGATTACAGTTTAAAAAAGAGAACTGGAACAATTTTTATTTCAATCTTGAAAATCAGACCTTTTTAAAGCAAAGTAGATTTCCTGTTCACAATGCTTCAGTTATCATTTATGAAAACGGTGTGGAGGTTGAAAAAACGGTGGATCTAAGTACACCGCCAGCAGGGTTTTCCCTTTGGAATATAGGGACTGGAATTAATCTTAGCAAAAATCTTTCTGCAGGGCTTATTGTAAACAACATTTTTAATGTTTCATACAGAAATTATCTTAACCGTATGCGCTTTTTTGCAGACGAAGCAGGAAGAAACTTCATTCTGAATTTTAGATACCGTTTCTAATATTCAATCTTAAAAACAAAAATTTTAATCTTAAATCAAAAAAATGAACAATTTATTCAATACTAAAAATATCACCAGATTATTAACCGTTTTATTCATTACTTTCTCTGTAATGTCTTGTCAGAGAGATAATGCATCAGAAGAGGACGACCTTCCGCAAGAAGATCTTACCAATATTATTTTACTGGTTAAGGATGTGGCAGCACAAACAACAACAACTTATAATTATAGTGTTGGAGCAGGTGGAGCACAGCCGATAAGTCTGGTAGATGGGAAAACATATGAAGTGGAAGTACAGTTTAAAAATGGAGATGAAGATTCTACTCAGGAGATCAAAGATGCAAAAGATGAGCACTTTTTAGTATTCAACTTTCCTAATTCTGACTTGACTCTTACCCGTACTGATGATGCGAGCTCCACAAGAGCAGACCATAATCATGTAGGTTTGAAAACAAAATGGGTGGTTACTAAAGCCATTAAGAACGCATCAGTACAAAGCCAGTTGATTTTAACGCTTTATCATGAACCTCAAACGGTTTCTGAAGCTTCTGCAGTAAGTGGCAACGGAGTGGTATACGGACAGCAGACCGGAGGTGAAACAGATGCTCAGGCTACTTATGGGATTATCAACTAAACAGACCTTAAGAGAATACAAATTTTAAATATCATATTTCGTAAAACCACTGATCATTCAGTGGTTTTCTACTTTATAAATATTTGAAGGCTAAGAATTTATTTGAAATGAGTTATTCTCATAAAAAATTCATATTTTTGCAACCTAAAATTTTAATCAATAATGAAGGTTACCGCACAAAACCATGATGACGTAAGTTCATTGCTTACTGTAACATTGGAGAAATCTGACTACAAAGAAAAAGTAGAAAAGCAGTTGATTAATTATGCTAAAAATGCGCAAGTTCCTGGATTCAGAAAAGGGAAAGTGCCTTTAAGTATGGTTAAAAAACAATATGAAGCAGGGATTGCATTTGAAGAAATCAACAAGCAAGTTTCTGATGCTTTGAACAGCTATGTTAATGAAAACAAATTAAGATTAGTTGGTCAGCCAGTTCCTCAGCCCGTTAATGAATTAGATTACAACGCTGATAAGATTGAGGTTGCTTTTGAAGTAGGGTATGAGCCTGAGTTTACTATAGATTTAGCTAAATATGAAGCTCCTCACTACAAAGTAGAAGCTTCTGAAAAAGAAATCAACAAGAGTATTGAAAACATGCAGAAGCGTTTTGCTGAGCAGGTTCCTCAAGATAAAATCACTAAAGATTCTTATATCGCTTTAGAGGTTTCTCAGGTTGTGGAAGAAGATGCTGAAGGAGAGCACCACCACCACCCAAAGAATGTTACAGTGACTGCTGAAAACAAAGAAGCTTTCAAATTAGTAAAAGCTTTGAAAATGGATGAGTCTGTAAAAGTTTCTAAAGAAACTCTTGCTGGTGATGAAGAATTAGCTAAAGGATTAGGATTCAGCAAGGAAGAAGTAGAGCATTTACACCACAATGAGGTAGAAGTAAAAGTAAAAGACTTCTATTCATTAAACCTAGCTGAGCTTAACGAAGACTTATTCAACAAAGTATACGGCGAAGGAACAATCAAGTCTGAGGAGGAACTTAAGGAAAAAGTAAAAACTGAATTAGATGAGTATTTCCAACAGAATGCTGATGTTCACTTTGTGAATAAAGTATTGGAGCAGGTAACAGAAAAAGAAGAAGTAAAACTTCCTGAGACGTTCCTTGTAAAATGGTTACTATTCTCTAACCAAAACATTCAGTCTGAGCAGCAGGCCAAAGAAATCTTAGAAGCTGAGAAAAACCAATTAAGATATCAGATCATCGAAGGTAAATTGATGACTGAAAACGAAATTCAGTTAGATTATGCTGATGTATTGGCACAAGCTGAGCAGTTAGTAAAAAATCAATTGGCGATCTACGGAATCCACCACCTTGGGGATGAGGAAATCCAGAAATATGCTGTTGAGATGCTAAAAGATCAGGAACAAGTAAGACAGATCTCTTCTGAAGTAGCTATGGCTAAATTGAAAGATGTTATTCTTGAAAAAGCAACAAAAAAAGAAACTAAAATTTCTCACGACGAATTTTTAGAAGAACTTAAAAAATAATTATATCCAATATAATATTTTAAAACCGTCAGTTTCTGGCGGTTTTTTTATTTAGTGGTGCTCTCGGCGTATGTCGGCCAATATTCATATATTTACCCTCTAAACTTATTATTACATATATGAAAAAGATTATCATTCCTTTTTTCTGCGCTGTGCTGTTCTCAGTTCCGGCTGCTGCTCAGAAGAAAGAGGCAGCTTCTGTTAAAACAGAAGCCACAACATCTAAACTGACCGCTAAAGAAGTAATAGATAATTATTTTAAGGCATTGGGTGGTAAAGATAAATTAGAGGCTGTAAAATCTACTATTACAGATAATACACTGAGTGTACAGGGGATGGAAATTACCATGTCAACTAAGAAGCTAGGGAATAAATTTAAATCTGTTCAGTCTTTAATGGGACAGCAGATGGTTCAGCTTTTCGATGGCGAGAAAGGGTATTTTGATCAGATGGGAAAGAAAACAGATATTCCTGCAGATAAGATTGCTGATTTAAAAAAAGGAAGGCCTGTAGATGCCTTAGCTTTTGATGCTGCTAATTTCCAGTCTGTAACCGTGGAGAATTTGGATGGTAAAAATTATAATGTACTGTCTTCAGACAAAGGTAAATTTTACTTTGATACCACTACAGGACTTTTGTATAAGACTCTTTCCGGTGAAGGAAATGTAACCGTAAAGAGCTATATGACTGTTGACGGAATTCAATTCCCTGCTGAGGTAGATGCTGAAGGAAGAGGCCAGAAAGTGAATATCAAAACAACAAAATTGGTGATCAATTCCGGAGTAACGGACGCTGATTTCAAATAAGAATTTTTACAAAACAAAAGCCGGATATTCCGGCTTTTGTTTTGTAAAAATAATTTAAGAACCATATTCTTTTTTCCATTCTTCAGCGGCTTCACTTAGAACATTATAAAAATCTTCACCATATTTTCTGGTCAATGGTGTTTTCAGGAATTTATAAACAGGAACCTGAAGTTCTTTTCCAAGGGCGCAGGCATCACTGCATACATTCCATTCATGATAGTTTAAAGCAGTGAAGGTAGAGTATTCTGTAATCCTGATAGGATAGAGGTGACAGGAGATAGGCTTCTGCCAGTCTACAGCACCATCTTCATAGGCTTTTTCAATCCCACATTTGGTAATTCCTTTATCATCAAAAGTTACATAAGCACATTCACGGTCCTCCACCATGGGAGTAACATACATTCCGTCGTGTGGATCAGTAGTCCATGTTCCCTGTTCTTCAAGGGCTTTCACTCCTTCCTGAGTAAGATAGGGCTTTACTTTATCAAAAATACGGTCTAAAATCTCAAGCTCGTCTTTATCCAACGGAGCTCCTACATCTCCTTCCACACAACATGCACCCTTACACTTGCTAAGGTTGCAAACAAATTCTTCGGAAAAAATATCCTCGGAAATCAATTTATCGTCTATCTGAATCATAATTTTTTAAAATAAATCAAAAACTGTACCTGCTTTAAAGCCAAGTAAACTGATAATAATAAGCCATAAGCCAGCTTCCCGCATCCAATATTTTGGTAAAAATCTCATCATTCTGCTCAGAATAATACTTGAAGGGAACGCTAAAAGCAACAGATATTCATAATTTGTATTCATATATAGAATAATCGTTACAAGCTGAGCAACGGAAAAAACCAGTAAGAATGTATACTTATATCTGCTTATCGGGCTTTTCTTATTATAATTTTTAAAATGGTCATATACTGCATAAATGAGCATAAGAACAATAGGGGTCAATGGTAATAGCTCTGTATAATCCGTTACAGGTCTCATTCTTCCAAATGGAAAATAATCTATGTTCCATGAAGTAAACTGAACAAAATACATCACCGAAAAATAACTGAATACAATCAGTACCATTCCTAACAGAAACCTGAAAAGGTTTAATCCTATTTTTGCAGATGTAGCCACCACGTGGATGATTACAAAAACAGCCATAGGCCAGGTAGTGGGAAGGAATATAAAATTCAATGCCACAATAGCGCCCACCAATACATATGACTTTTTTCTGATGTCTTCATCCGCACTGGTCAGAAGAAGGAGAAGAAAAGAATTGGTAAGCAGGGAAACTGCAATTCCAATATCTAAATTTCCCGGATAGAGCCCAAAAATAAAAACCGTATACAGAAATAACGGCAAATGAGTTTGATAATTAAGAGCAATACTGTGAAAACAAAAATATCCCAAAGCAATTCCCAGAAAAGTTATCCCTGCAACAATAGCCTCATATGTATTGAGATTCAGTATGTTAAATATTATTACTACTAAAAGAAGAAAACCAATATAAACAGGAATTGAAAAAATATTGCTTTCTTTTGAAAGTAATTTAAACATTTTTTATAAATTTGTACAAAGTTAATTTAAAAAAGGAAAATAATGACGTCTTTCTTTCTATTCTTAAGCAAAGTTTTCAAATGGTCTTTTGGGTTCTTTGAGACCTTTGGTAATGTTTTAAACTGGATTTTATTTATTGTTTGCTGTGTGATGTTTACGTATTGGTGTTATGTGCTGGTAGCTACATTAGGCGGTAATAAAGATAAAGACTATTATTCTCCTACGGAAGGTAAGAATCCTTACTACGATCCAAAAATCTATAAAAAAGAAGGTTAATTAATTGGTTATATAGTAAAAAACCGATCAAATGAAATTATTTGATCGGTTTTTTTATTACTAACGATTAAAATTTAATTTTTTTTAGTCATGGATAGGAAGGACTAAAACCGGAACAGGCGAATTTTTCGTAAGTCCTTTTGTAAGGCTGCCTACAAATACGTCATAAATGCCGCTTCTTCCATGTGATCCCATAACAATATAATCAGCATTTTTATCCTTTGCATATTCAATGATTATATCTTTAGCAAGTCCTTGTTTCAGAAGATGTTCACAATCAATATCATGGGCAATAATTCTCTGCTCAATTTTATTAAGCTGAACAAGTTCTTCTCTGATCTCATTCGCTTCCACTTCCGGAAAATATTGAAATCCCATATCTCCGATCGCAAATCCGATATCAGATGGAGCTACATGAATCAGATAAATTCTACCATTAAGCTGTTTGGCAAATTTGATGGCACCTTCTACCAGCTGTTCTGTCTTATCCCCAAAATCTACGGGTAATACAATATTTATCATAAGCCTTTAATTTTGTTACCTAAAGATAAGAAAAAATTGTTAGAGTTGACGTTAAATTACTTATAATATTAACCTTTATAAAGTTTGTTCTTCTACTTTTTGCCCACAGTATGGGCAATACTGATGAAGTTTTTCCAATTGGCTGTAACAATTTGTACAAATGATTACTTTATCAATGACAGATTTGATTGCAGTTGTTGTTCTAACTGTAAAAGTTTCCGGAATTTCTTTCAGAAAACTTGATTCATTCCCCTTTTCAGTAATTAGGAAAAGCTTGTCTTTAGCTCTTGTAATAGCGACATAAAATAATCTTCTTTCTTCTTCCATTAGAAGATCATGATTGGCTTTTTTTATAACCTGAAATATTCTGTCTTCAAGCCAGATATCAGGAAAACCTCCACTTCCTTCTGTTAAACCGATAATGAAAACAACTTTCGCTTCAAGTCCTTTGGAAGCATGAATTGTCTTGCCTTGGATAGGGATGTTCTTATTTTTAAATTTGTATGTATATGGTGAGAACATTTTATTTCTTCTATAGAGAAATAAAATTTCATCATTGTTTATTCCTTCATCTAACAGCTCTTTAACCTTGTCAATACAGAATTGTATATTGTCTTCTTCAGTATTGCCTGAATACACAACAATTTTATGCTCTGACTTTTTTGCCGCCTGAACATCCTTATCAATTTTAAATTTGTTATGCCTTATAACCTCATTACTTGCACCGACGATATTCTGCGTACTCCGATAATTTAAGTTAAGCTTTATCGTCCTGGCATCTTTAAAGTGATTTTCAAACTCAACAATATAACTAACATTTGAGCCTCTAAATCCATAAATACTTTGCCAGTCATCACCCACGCAAAAAAGTTGCGTATTCTTGGTAAGCAACAGCTTGATAAGCTCAACTTGTAGGTTATTTACATCCTGGAATTCATCCACTAAAATATACTGAAATTTGTTTTTGTATTTGTTTGCAATATCATCTTGATTTTGAAACAAAGAGATACTTCGTGAGATCAGATCATTAAAATCAAGATAAGATTTGTTTGTACAATAACAGTTATATCCCTTTACAATAGGGATAGCCAATTCATAAAAATTTCGGACCCGTTCGTGTTGATCCTGTCCTGCATTTTCTAAAACAGTATCGATATTGATGTTTTCTACTTTAATCATATCTGTTACACGAATGATCAGCCGGATAAAATCCTTTATATTTTCATGGTAGCCATTAAATTCTTCTTTGAAGTTTATGGAAGTTGTTTTGTGAAGATTTGCAGGTAAACGGTTTTTGATAATTTTATCAAGAGTATAATTAATCTGCGCAGAATCTTTCGTCATGCCATCGAAAGTTTTAACAAACAGCAAGTTTCCTTTTTTAAACTGTTCTTCTTTGTTTTTCATGGAATAGCTTTTGTCGCTGACATGTTCAATATATAAATTGGCATCAGGAATATAGAAATCAGGATTGAAATAAAAATCTTTTATATTGAGCCTTGGCTCATATTCAAATTGGATACCATGACGATAAAACCAATCGGCAATGAACTGTTCAGATTTAGAAGAAACTCTCGTTCCGTTAAGGGTTGTAAAATATTTTCCATCTTTTGCTATATACTTAGAACTGAATTCTCTTAAATGGATTTTATCAATAATGTAGTCAAGAAGATATCGTTTAAGTTTTAAAAGATAATCAACGTCTTCACATTGTTCTATTAAAATTTTATGCATTACATCAAAAGTTGCTTCCGGAGCTGTATTTTTTGTTAACTCATCGTCTTCGTCAGGTCTTTCATCTCCGATAATTTTGAATTTGTTATCAAATTCATTGACCCCGTAATTGCGCAGGATGTTATAGCAAAAGCCGTGAAATGTTTTTATTGTTAACCCGTCTATCCACTTATATTTTTTCTGTTGAATATATCGTTCTTTATTTTTATCGATATTGTTTTTTTCTTTGTCTGACAGCTGTTTTTCATATTTACCACTTTTATCAGCTGAAATGATAAGTCGGTCAATCATTTCATTGGTTGCATTTTTCGTGAAAGTAATTGCTAGTATGCTTGAAGGGCTTATCCCTTTTTCTTCAATTAAATAGATGAGCTTCTGTAAAAGGGTTTTCGTTTTGCCTGAGCCCGCACCTGCAAGAACCAAAAGACGTTGGCTGTCACTGGTAACGGCCTCTTGTTGTAAATTATTTAAATCTGTTAAATTCATGAGTTGTATTTTCAGTTTTGCTGATCCTGAAGTAATAGTATTTTACATAAAGTGCCTTTAATTCAGCTTTAAATTAAAATACATATACTTTAAACTAAATTACAAAAAAATGTAAGATAAATACTTTAATTCTATTATGAGAGATTTAAAGTATGGTTGCAAGTGAATCCTAATCTAATTTTTATAAAGATTAAGATTATTGAAGAACACCAAAACAGATTCAGCCCCATCCTGAACGGATGAGGCTGAGATTTTAAGATTTTTCTGATGACAGATAAAACGTATTGTTTTTGTCGAAAAATCGATAGTTTTACTTTATAATATTCGGATATCAAGGATTTTTTCATCCTCAAGATAGGCTTCCAGAATATCGTTTTCCTCTACTTTTCCAACCCCTTTTGGAGTTCCTGTAAAAATAAGGTCGCCCACTCTTAAAGTAAAATATTGAGAGGCAAAGGCGATGATATCATCAATGCTGAAAATCATATCCCGGGTATTACCATCCTGAACCTTCTCTTTGTTTTTAAGAAGGGAAAATGACAATTTATTAAGAGTATAATTCTCTCTCTTAAAGAAATTCCCTACCACCGCAGAACCATCAAATCCTTTGGCAAGTTCCCAAGGAAGGCCCTTCGATTTCAGTTCACTCTGAAGGTCTCTGGCCGTAAAATCTATTCCTAAGCTAATTTCTTCATAGTGCTTGTGAGCAATTTCTTTCTGAATGTATTTTCCTCCTTTTGAAATTTTTACCACTACTTCAAGCTCGTAGTGGATATCATTTGAGAATTCAGGAATATAAAAATCATTCCCTTTTAAAACCGCTGTATCGGGTTTCATAAAAATGACAGGATTATCAGGGATTTCATTCCCTAATTCTTTCGCATGCTCGCTATAGTTTCTTCCTATACAGATTATTTTCATAACTTTTATTTTTAATGGGTAAACTCACTACCACAATAGTAACAATGGTATTGGTTTTTAGGGATTTTTATCGGAATTCCAATAATCAACCAGCTGATCCCGAAAATACCACCGGGTTTTTCATCCTGATAAATATGATTGGAACCACATTTCGGACAGACAAAACTGAATTCCGGGTTTTCAATAGTATGGTCTACCTCCAGCGAATATTCTTCGTTATCTTTATAATCCTGAAGAATCTGTTTCGCCTTTTCCAAATCATTTTCAAAGACCTGAAGCTGAATTCCTCCTACAGCCTGAGAAAGCAGCCAGTCCGACTGGATGAGCTGTTCATTGGCAATGAAGCTGTTAATCCCATTTTCAGCCAATATCTGCTTATCCCTATTGGCTTCAAGGGCATTATCATGAAATCGTAGAAGAATCAGGTTAGCCATTTTTTAAAATTTTCCTGTCAGTTGAATCTTTGTAAAAACTTTCTTGGTATACAATGGAAAATCGGCATTCTGAAGCCATCCGTAGTAGCCAAGATCCTTTTGGAATATAGCTTTTACTCCCTGGCCTTTATATTTTCCAAAGTTGAAAACTTCTTCCTTTTTTTCATTATATCCTATAAAACCTGCAAGATCTGCATTTTTATTATGAAAAGTAAACTCACTTAAAGGAGCTATTTCATTCGGAATATCATCATATTTTCCTATCTGTGCATCAAGTACCTCAAAAGTTGCCATTACATCAGCCTCTGCAGAATGGGCATTTTCTAATGTTTTCCCACAGTAAAACTGGTAGGCGGCACCTAAGTTTCTAGGTTCTTTTTTATGGAAAATTGTCTGTGCATCCACCAGTCTGAATTTGCTGAGATCAAAATCAATTTCTACCCTCAGAAGTTCTTCAGCCAATAAAGGAACGTCGAATCTGTTGGAATTAAAGCCTCCCAGGTCACTTCCGGTAAGCATTTCCATTATTTTAGGGGCAATTTCTCTGAAAGCAGGAGCCTCTTTTACATCTTCGTCATAAATTCCGTGAATTTCACTGGATTCTTTAGGAATAGGCATTCCCGGGTTTACACGCCATGTTTTGCTTTCTCTGGAAGCATCAGGGTTTACTTTGAGAATACAGATTTCAACAATTCTGTCTTTTCCGATATTCGTTCCTGTTGTTTCAAGATCAAAAATACAAAGCGGTTTATGGAGTTTTAAATTCATGTTGATAGTGATAATTTGAATAAGTGATAATATGTATTGATGCCGTCTGGCTTTATTTTTTATTTCAGTTGTCTCTGGAAAATAAGGGATACCAACATGTAATAAATGACAAGTATTGGGATTCCTACAATCCGGAATATGGCCAGAATAGCAACACCTCCCGCTAATAATACGATTTTTGGATAGTTATCTTTTAGTTGTGTGGATTTAAATTTCATGGCCATCATCTTAATCGGGCTGATTAAAAGCCATGATGTAACAATGGTTAATAAAACCAAAAAGAGTTCATTTTCAAATAAAAAGCTGAAAGAGTGGGTTTCTTTAAACGCATAATATAATCCGAATAAAAGCACTGTATTGGTAGGCGTGTTCAATCCTTTGAAATAATACTTCTGTTCTTCGTCAAGGTTAAAGATCGCCAACCGTAAGCAGGAGAAAAGGGTAACCAGTAATCCTATATATTTGATTTCAAAGGGTAAATGAAGCCCGAAGAGTTCGGTTCCAAAAGGCTCCAGTGCTTTATACATCGTAAGCCCGGGAATCAGTCCAAAGCTTACCATATCAGCAAGGGAATCAAGCTGAAGACCGAGATTGGAATTTGATTTTAAAGCTCTGGCTACAAAACCGTCAAAAAAATCGAAGATCGAAGACAAGATAAGGCAAATTGCCGTTGTCTGATAATCTCCTAAAATAAGATGTATTGCACCTATACAGCCTGCAAGTAAATTAGCCAGGGTTAAGGCGTTGGCCAGATTATTTTTTATAAAATTCATAGCTGCAAAAATAAGAAATTAAAACTTAGAATGTTTCATATTAATTTCATGAAACACCTGTTATGCATTACAATTATATAGATGATAATGCTAATTCCCAATATGGAGAGCTTAAAACCATAAAAAGGGAAATTCAAACAATAACCGACAGGATATTCATGTATAATTTTGCTTTCAGAACGGCAATTTATTAGATCAGTGGGATGAATTATAGGATGCCAATTATTAAAATAACAAATAACCTATGGAAAAAAATAGCATTACTGAAAAGAGTTCTACAGAATCTTCTATTGGGGAAAAAGTAAATGATAATAGAAAACAGCTGAGTTTTTTTGAAAAAGTAATTCTCGTCTTGCTTTTGATTGCAATTGCTTACGCGGTGTATGTATTTTTTACAGATTCTTTATACTTTGATCATCTTGTAGAAGAAGATGGGTTTTACGAAGATCTCACCTCTATTTTTCTGTTTTTCACCAGTTTTATACTGTTGATAAAATTTTTCAAATATCAGGGACATTATACGCTGTCATGGAAAATAAGTATTGTTTTAATGATTGTGGCTTTTTTTTTCGGTGGAGGAGAAGAAATTTCATGGGGACAGCGCATTTTCCAAATTCAATCTTCAGATTTTTTCAAGCTAAATAATGCACAGCAGGAGACCAATCTTCATAATTTGGTGATAGGCCATGTAAAGCTTAATAAATTGGTGTTTTCGAATATGCTGTCTATCGGTTTCGGGATTTATTTTCTTGTTCTTCCTATAGTATGGCACAGGGTCCCCAAAATAAAAAAGCTTATAGACAAATTTGGAATTTCGATAGCCAGACCCATTCACCTCCTATTTTTTATCATTGTTACAGCAATTATTCTGTTACTGATTAATCATTCCAGAAAATGGGAAGTCTGGGAATTTGCTTTTGCGCTGACTATGTTTCTTATCGTCTATAATCCACTTAATACAAAAGAAATTTTTTCTAAAGAGAATCATTGAAAATAAAAAACACAAACTATAAAGGAATGTCCTTTAACTATGAACAAATGGATGTACATCAATAAATGCTTTAGTATATGAAAAGTCAGAAACAATTATTTTATTTACTGCTTGTTGCTGTTGCTATCCTGCTTTTTGCCCATTTGGGAAAATTATACGTAGATATTATGGAAGCCAGGAATTTTGTTTCTGCACGGGAAATGGCCGAAGAAGGACATTGGATCTTCACCACCATGAATGGTATTCCAAGATATGAAAAACCACCACTTCCTACCTGGTTGAGTGCCTGGATGGGACAAATTTTTGGTTTTGATAATATCACTGCTTTAAGATTTCCGGCCGCATTATCCTGTATGCTGCTGATCATATATTTTTATAAAATTGTCGATCTTCTTTCAAGGAATACCCATATTGCGCTTATATCATCCCTTGTCTTAGTTACCAATTTTCTGGTAATTTATGTAGGAAGAAGAGCCAACTGGGATATTTATAGCTACAGCTTTATGGTGATTGGGATTTATTATTTTCTTTTAGCCTTGAAAAAGATAAAATCTATTCCTAATTATCTTTTTGCGGGAGTGTTTTTTGGACTTTCTATATTAAGTAAGGGTCCTACAGGCCCTTATGTATTACTTATTCCTCTTATTATGGGGTATGTCATTACTTTTGGAATGCCTAAATGGGTGGACATTAAAGGAATTGCCTTATGTTCTGTCATTGCGGTCATGATTGGGTTTTCATGGTACCTTTATATCTATCTTGCGGATTCTGACACCTTCCTGGCCATTATGAAAAAAGAAGCCTTAGCCAGAGAAAACCGGGATGCAAAACCGTTTACAAGATATTTAAGCTTTCCTGTACAAACCGGAGTCTGGATTTTTTACTCTGTGGTAGGACTTGCTTTTCCAATGGTAAAAAAAAGAGTGAAGCAACCTGAAATTTATATGCTTTTCTTTTACTGGACTCTGTTTTCATTAATCTTACTTTCACTTATTCCTTCAAAAAAAGAACGTTATCTCTTTCCTATGATGGTACCTCTCGCTGCCACTACAGGATATTACCTCCATTATCTCTTTCATAGTTTAGACTTGAAAAAATGGGAACTTCATCTGAATAAGGCCATATTTACGGCACTTGCCATTGTTTCACTGGCTATTTCAGTAGGTATATATTTCCTGCCCCTAACGGTTGAGATCAACACTGTTTTATTTTCTGCAGCAGCTTTCGTTACCTGTGTAAGCCTAGTCTACTTCATATATATAAAGCAGAATTTTCAGTATGCTTTCTGCAGTGTTATAGTGTTAATGATCTATACAGGGATTTTTGGACTTCCTGTCTTGGATAAAATGCTGAGTAATAATAAAGAATTTAAAAGCCTTACCACTATTAAAGCTAAGCTTCATCATGAAAATCTAAGACTATACACCTATTCGGAATACTCACCTGAGGTTTGGTTTAAATATCAGAAGCTTATGCCAGAAATACAGCCTGGAAATCCGAAAACATATCCGGCTGATAAGGAATTTTATATTGCCATGAACTCCAATAAACCTGAATCTTTAAAAACATTGGAAGATTTAGGCTGGAAACCTGTTTATATCGGGGTATTTGATGACAATGAAGAAGGACCTCATTCTAAAAATTATACAGATAGAAAAATCCATTATGTTTATAAAATCATGGCCTTATGATGAATCCAGATAAGTTTTATTCTATTGTGGTTCCTCTTTATAATGAAGAAGAAAATGTTCCGCTGCTCATTAATGCCGTTAAGGATATCATGAAAGAGTACCGCTATGAACTTATCCTGGTTGATGATTTTTCAACAGACAGGACGGCGATGGCTATTAAAAATATGGCTACTTCTGACGTAGTTTTAATAGAACTGACAAAAAATTATGGGCAAAGTTCTGCACTGATGGCTGGGATAGATTATGCTTCAGGAGATTATATTATAACAATGGATGGGGATATGCAGAATGATCCTTCCGATATTCCGATGATGATAAAAAAGATTAATGAAAATGAATATGATCTTGTGATTGGAAAGCGTCAAAAAAGACAGGATAATCTGGTAAGAACCTTTCCTTCCAAAATAGCTAATTTTATCATCAGGAGAACCACGAAACTCAATGTAACGGATCATGGATGTGCATTGAAAGTTTTCAATAGCGAAACAGCCAAAAATCTTGATCTTTATGGAGAGTCCCACAGGTTTATTACACTTCATGCCCATCTTAACGGAGCAAGAATTACAGAAGTACCCATAAAGCATCATGCCAGACAGTTTGGGGTTTCAAAATATGGAATAGGAAGAACTACAAAGGTTATCAATGATCTGATTTTGTTATTATTTAACCAAAAGTATCTCCAGAAACCGATCTATCTATTCGGGAATATAGGACTTGCTACTTTTATATCCGGAATGCTGATCAATATCTATCTGCTTATTGAAAAGTGTATGGGATATTCAATTGGAGGAAGGCCGTTATTGATTCTAGGAATTCTGCTGGTCTTTGTAGGAATCCAGCTTTTTACTACAGGTATTATTATAGACCTTCTTATGAAGACCTATTATGAATCTCAAAAAAAGAGACCGTTTAATATCCGTAAAATATCTGTCTTTTGAAAAAGCTGAAGAAAATAGTCATTACACTCCTGAAGATTGGCGTCAGCCTGCTTCTTTTGTATCTTGTTTTCAGGAAAATCTCATTCTCTGATGCCTGGGACCATATTACAGCCAGTAACTTCCTTTTTTTAGTGCCTGCCCTTATCACTTTTACCGTCTCTCAACTCATTTCATCCCAAAGACTTTTATTATACTTTCATGCAGAAAATTTTCTTATCAATAAGATAGATAACCTGAAACTATACCTTGTGGGGATGTTTTATAATTTCTGTATTCCCGGAGGAATAGGGGGAGATGCCTATAAAGTATATATCCTTAATAAAAAATTCGGATGGAGTGTGAAGAAATTAACCGGCTCTGTATTTATTGACAGGCTTTCGGGGTTATTGGCAATCATCCTTTTAATCGAGATGCTGACATTCTTAATTCTGGATGGTGCATTGAAGTTGTTAATAATTCCTGCGGTTAGTCTTACGATTGTTGCAGCCCATCTTTTTTGTACAAAATACTTTCCCGGGTTCAAAAGAATATTTTCCCGGGCACTGCTGTATTCACTGGGAGTGCAGATTCTCCAGCTTGTTACCATCTATTTTATTTTGAAGTCATTCACCCAGATCGAAGGGGTCTGGATCTATTTTATAGTCTTTCTTATCAGTGCGGTACTCAGTATCATTTCTTTTTCGGGGTTGGGAGTAAGAGAGTGGCTCTTTATGAAGGCGGCGCAGTACTTTACCTTTAATGCTGAAACTTCTGTTTCTACGGCCCTATTATTTTCTTTTATTACAGCTATTGTTGCCTTTATTGGTATCTGTTTCTATAATTTTAAATTTAAAACAGAAATAGATTAATTTTATATTGGATAATTCACGATAAATTTATTATTTGAATATTTTTTTATTTGTATGTAAATAATTTTAATTTCCTTTGCAGGTAATGAAAAAGGGATTTAGAAAACAAGAGATTCTGGTGTTAGGGTACAGGATCTTTTTAACATATTTTTTTTATCAGATTTCCAGATTTTTATTCTGGTATTTTAATAAAGATCTGATAAAAATTGACTCGGTTTCGGATTATATAAAACTGGCGTATCACGGGATAGCTTTTGATACGACTGCAATTTTATATGTCAATTCATTGTTTATACTTTTAAGTCTGCTGCCATTGGTGATTAATACCAAAAAAGTGTTTCAGAAAATTCTATTCTGGATCTATTTTGTGACCAATGGGATTGCTTATTCAATGAATTTTGGTGATTTTATTTACTACAAATTTTCACAGTCGAGGCTTACTTCAGCAGCATTGCAGGTAGCAGAGCACGAGTCTAATCTTTCGAAAACATTCATGATCTCTGTAGGTGAGCATCCTTTTGTGCTGATATGGTTTGTTGTTTTGATGGGATTATGGGTATTTCTATATAAAAAACTGAAAATTGAGGAGCAGAAACCGGCAAAACTATTGCCTTATTTCCTTTCCTCCATCGTCATTTTATGTATTACGGCCGTTTTGGTAGTAGGAGGAATCCGTGGTGACTTTAAGCACAGTACAAGACCTATCAATATGGTAGATGCCAACCGTTTTGTAACCAATCCACTTCAGGGAAATGTAGTTTTGAACAGTACTTTCTCCTTTTTCAGAACATTGGGTACCAATAGTTTTAAAGAAGTTCATTTTGTAGATGAGAAATATATTGAGGAAAATGTGCAGCCTTATAAAGTGTACGACAGGAAAGTAGAACACCGCCCCAATATTGTTATCTTTATTGTAGAATCCTTCGGGCGCGAGTATTCCGGGGCTTTTAATAAAGATAAAAATATCAAAGACTATGTTTCCTACACTCCGTTTATAGATAGCTTAGCAACACAGAGTCTTATTGTTCCTAATGCATTTGCGAATGGAAGACAGTCTATCCATGGGATGAGCAGCGTATTGGCCGGTATCCCGAGTCTTACGGATGCTTTTACAGGATCACCCTATTCCAATCAGAAAATTCAGTCTATTGTCTCGGTGTGTAATGAATTAGGCTATGATACTTCTTTTTATCATGGTGCACCCAACGGTTCAATGGGATTTCTCGGATTTGGAAATATTTTAGGATTTAAACATTACTTTGGAAAGACAGAGTACAACCATGATGAAGATTTTGACGGTATGTGGGCTATATGGGACGAGCCATTCCTTCAGTATTTTGCTAAAAATGTAGGAAAAACACAACCTTTTATGACTACCGTGTTTACGGCTTCATCTCACCACCCTTTTAAAATTCCGGAAAAATATCAGGGGAAATTTAAAAAAGGAAAAATAGAAATGCATGAACCTATTCAGTATACGGATTATGCTATAAAAAAATATTTTGAAACAGCTAAAAAACAACCTTGGTTCAATAATACAATTTTTGTTTTTACAGGAGATCATACCAATCAGGTGTACTATCCGGAATATGAAAAAGCCATGAACCGTTTTGCTGTTCCGCTGATTTTTTATTCTCCCAACCCTGAATACCAGCTTAAGGGAGAAAATCCAGAGACGGCTCAGCAGATCGATATTTATCCCACTTTAGCAGACCTTATCGGCTATAATAAACCTTTAAGAAGCTGGGGAAGAAGCTTAGTAAGTGAAAAAAAGTATCCCTCTATTGTAGTTAATTCCGACGGAACTTCAGAGCAGTTTATTATTGGGAACTATATCTATCGTTTTGATGGTAAAGAGATCATAGGAGTGTATGATAAAAGTGATCTGGGACTTGAAAATAATTTGATAGGTAAGCTTAAAACTCCTGAAATAGAAAAAGGAAAACAAACGGCAAAAGCCTGGTATCAGGATTATATGAATAGAGTGATCAACAGAAAACTGAGTGAGCCTAAAAAGACAGCAAGGTAGGACACTAATGAAAATAAAGAAAGTTTCTTACGTTTTATGCTTTGTATAACAAAAGTTTTTGTTTGTTGAAAATTAATTTATATTTTTATCAATACGTAGGAAAGACTACGGTATCAGAATTAAAACGATAAGAAATATGAAAAAACTGTTATTAACATTCGCGCTTTCACTATTCAGTGTGCTTTCATTCGCACAGATAGAAGGCAAATGGAAAACAATAGATGATGAAACCAAGCAAGCTAAATCTATTGTAGAAATATTTAAAAAATCAGATGGAAAATATTATGGGAAGGTTTCTCAGTTACTTGTAAAACCAGCTGATCCGAACTGTACTTCTTGCAAGGATGACAGAAAAGGTAAACCAATTCTGGGATTAGAAATCATCAGAGGATTGAAAAAAGAAGGTGATGAATTTACAGGAGGAAGTATTACGGATCCTAAAACAGGAAAAACCTACAAATGTACCATTACAAAAAGTGGAGATAAATTAAATGTAAGAGGTTACTTAGGATTATCTTTATTAGGAAGAACCCAGGTTTGGGAGAAAGCTAATTAATTTAAGTTTAAATAGAATTTTAAGACGGCATTTCAGAAATGGAATGTCGTTTTTTTTTGTAAAAAAACTGTAACGAAAATGAAATTTCCCCACTTATAGGGTATGAGTGCAAAACAGGAGAAATTATTTGTGGATTTTTTTAAACCCAATCAAAAATTAATCCACAAGATATGTAAAATATACACCGATAATACTGAAGATCATGAAGACCTTTTCCAGGAAATCACCATACAGCTGTGGAAATCATTTCCTGGATTTAAAGGGGAATCTAAATTTTCTACCTGGATGTACCGTGTGGCGCTTAATACTGCAATTACTTTATTCAGGAGCCCCGGAAACAGAAAAATGAAAACCGTAGAAGTGGATGTCTCATCTCTTACAATTGAATATCAGAATTATGAAGATGATGAACATCAATTGAAAAAAATGTACGAAGCAATTTATAAACTTTCTGATGTGGAAAAAGCCTTAATTATGTTGTATCTGGAAGATCGGCCTTATAAAGAAATAGGTGAGATCCTCGGAGTAACAGAAGGAAATGCAAGAGTAAAAATGAACAGAGCAAAGAATAATTTAAAAACCAAAATAAGCATACAATAATATGGAAGAACTGGAATTGCTAAAAAAAGACTGGAATAAAAAATCGGAAGAATTTAAGGAATATTCGGAAAATGAAATTTATAAAATGATAAAACTTAAATCTGTTTCTATAACCAAAATATTGTTGTTTGTAGGACTGGTTGAAATGATACTGTGGACTGCATATGGATATCTGAACAAAGAATTTCCTTATGTAAGAATAATGATGTTTCTGATTTTTACAGGATTAATTGTTTTCGTCTTCCGCAGAATGAAAAGCGGGCAGGATAGTATGACATTGATGAAAAGTATTTTAAACTTAAGGAGGCTTATTTTTGGATATGCATTTATTTCATTACTCTTAGCTGTTACAGATAATATCATTCACTTTGATCATAATACCAGGGATTTTATGGCAGGTTTAAAAGACGGCTGGAATAGTGGCGGCGGTACTAAAGTATTACCTGCCGATTCTGAAACAATAATGCCGGTGCTTGGAAACTATGTTATTTTTGGAATTATCCTGATGATCACCTTTTACATTTTGTATATAGTATATAAAAGAACCTACGGGAAAATTCTTCAGGATCTTAGAAAAAACTATAAAGAACTCGGCTATCAGGAAGAAAAAGCAATTTAAATAAAATTAATATTAACGTATCTCGTTCAAATGAGATACCTTTTTTATGATGTGTATAATAAAAAAACACTATTTTTGTAGTCTAAATTTTTCAAGAAAATATGGCAGAATATACTTTTCGTGAGGTAATTGCACAGGCAATGAGCGAGGAAATGCGTAAAGACGAATCCATCTATTTGATGGGGGAGGAAGTTGCAGAATATAATGGTGCATATAAAGCTTCAAAAGGAATGCTGGATGAATTTGGTCCAAAAAGAGTAATCGATACACCGATTGCAGAACTTGGATTTACAGGAATCTCTGTGGGAGCTGCAATGAATGGTAACAGACCAATCGTAGAATTTATGACATTCAATTTCTCTCTGGTAGGAATTGATCAGATTATCAATAATGCGGCAAAGATCCGTCAGATGAGTGGTGGACAGTGGAACTGCCCAATCGTTTTCCGTGGTCCTACTGCTTCGGCAGGACAGCTGGGAGCTACCCACTCTCAGGCTTTTGAAGGTTGGTTTGCCAACTGTCCCGGACTTAAGGTGGTAGTACCTTCTAACCCATATGATGCAAAAGGATTATTGAAAACAGCCATTCAGGATAACGATCCGGTGATCTTCATGGAATCTGAGCAGATGTATGGAGATAAAATGGAAATTCCTGAAGAAGAATACTATTTACCAATAGGAAAGGCAGATATCAAAAGAGAAGGTACAGATGTTACTTTGGTTTCTTTCGGTAAAATCATGAAGTTAGCTATTCAGGCGGCTGAAGATATGGCTAAAGAAGGAATTTCTGTAGAAGTTATTGACCTTAGAACAGTTCGTCCTCTTGATTTTGATACCGTTTTAGAATCTGTAAAGAAAACAAATAGATTAGTTATCTTAGAAGAGGCTTGGCCATTTGGTTCAATATCTTCAGAAATTACATACA
This sequence comes from Chryseobacterium sp. WG23, assembly GCF_024586575.1. Taxonomy (NCBI): domain Bacteria; kingdom Pseudomonadati; phylum Bacteroidota; class Flavobacteriia; order Flavobacteriales; family Weeksellaceae; genus Chryseobacterium; species Chryseobacterium sp. WG23. The sequence continues at coordinate 86,759 of NZ_JALCZE010000008.1, read as the reverse complement.
TGGTACAGCAAAAAGCATTCGATTATTTAGATGCTCCAATCAAGAGAATTACCACTCCTGATGCACCTGCACCTTATTCTGCAGCCCTGTTTGCAGAATGGTTCCCTAAGCTTGAAAAAGTAAAAGAGGAAATTAAAAAAGCAATGTACGTTAAGTAATAATAGAGAAAAACTTCCGAAAGGAAGTTTTTTCATTTATTATATTCATGAATAAAAGTTCGTTGAGTCATAAAATTAATATAAATTTGCCCGTTTAAAAATAAATAAGCTGACATGGCAGACGTTACAGAAGATGGTTATCATTTTGATATAAAAAAACTTTCCTTTATTGGAGTTTTAGTCTCTTTAGGAATTGTTTTCGGAGATATCGGTACATCACCGCTTTACGTGATGAAAGCAATTGTGAATGCACGGGCAGGAGGTAGTAATATGCCTTTCAACGAATACATAGAAGGAGCGTTGTCCTGTATCATCTGGACGTTGACGCTTCAGACTACCATCAAATATGTAATCATTGCTTTAAGAGCGGATAACAAAGGAGAAGGAGGTATTTTGGCTTTGTTCTCATTAGTTAGAAACCTTAAAAAAGGATGGCTCTATCTTATTGCAATCGTAGGAGCAGCGGCACTTATTGCAGATGGAGTGATTACACCGTCACTTACTGTAATGTCAGCAATTGAAGGTCTTGAAATATACAATCCTCACACCCCTGTTGTTCCCATTACGATTGGAATCTTGATTGTTATTTTTGTGGTGCAGCAATTTGGAACCAGCTTTATAGGGAAGTTTTTCGGCCCTGTAATGGTTGTCTGGTTTCTGGTGCTAGGTGGTTTAGGAGTAATGCATTTGAGTGAAAATTTTGAAATTTTAAGATCTTTCAACCCTTATTATGCATATAAGCTTATCGCAAATTCACCCAGTGCAATTATTATTCTTGGTGCTGTTTTCCTTTGTACAACCGGGGCAGAAGCTCTTTACTCAGATTTGGGCCACTGTGGTGCTAAAAATATAAGAGTAAGCTGGGCATTTGTTAAGGTTATGCTTATTTTAAACTATCTTGGACAGGGAGCATGGCTTTTAACCAATTATAATAAACCTGGATTTTCTGTAGTAAACCCATTCTTTGGAATTATGGAAGAATGGATGATTATACCGGGAGTAATTTTAGCCACTGCTGCTGCAATTATTGCGAGCCAGGCATTAATTACAGGTTCTTTCACCATTTTCTCAGAAGCAATGTCTCTTAATTTATGGCCTAATCAGAAAATTGATTATCCTTCCGGAGTTAAAGGACAAATGTATATCCCAAGAATCAATTGGGGACTTTTAATTCTTTGTATCATTGTAGTTCTCCATTTTAGAGAATCAGGAAAAATGGAAGCGGCCTATGGTCTTTCTATTACAGTAACGATGCTGATGACAACAGTTCTGCTGGTTTTCTGGTTACTAAAACACAGAGTAAGCAAAGTTCTGATACTTGTTTTTGCTTTAGTATATATGGCTATTGAATTAGGTTTCTTCAGTGCCAATATTATTAAATTTATGGAAGGTGGCTGGATTACAGTTGTACTGGCTGGTTCTATAGGAATATCCATGTACGCATGGTATAATGGAAGATTAATAAAAACAAGATTTATCCAGTTTGTGAGAATAGATAAATATGTATCTATCATTAAAGATATGAAACTGGATGAGACTATTCCAAAATATGCAACCAATCTTGCTTATCTGAGCAGAGCAAAAAGAAATGATGAGGTAGAATCAAAAATTATCTATTCTATCATTAAAAAACAGCCGAAAAGAGCTGATCATTATTTTATTCTAAGTATTGTCAATCAGGAAGATCCATATACATTCAAATATACGGTAGACGAAATTCTTCCGGGGACGGTTTATAAAGTTAATTTCCTTTTAGGGTTTAAAGTAGACCGAAGAATTAATGATTATTTCAATATGGTACTGAAAGACTTAATGGCAGATGGTACCATCCCTTCAAGAAGCAGTCACCCTTCTCTGAGAGCTCATGATATACCGCCGGATTTGAAGTATGTAATTATAGATAATACATATATTAACGATATTCTTTTAACTGTTAAACAGAAGATTGTTCTTAATATTTACAACTTTGTGAAGTATATAGGAAGTGATGACTTTAAGGCTTGGGGAGTGTCTTCTCATAACGTTGAAGTAGAATCTGCACCGATTACAGAACTTACCGTTTACGACAATAAAATTGAGCAATCCGGGTACTTCCGTCACAATTCTTAAACGTAAGGGTATACAACCATACTATCTATTTAAATAAAAATCGATAAATTTGTAGATAATTTTTTTAATGGATACAGTACAAAAAGAAAAGAATATAGCTTTGATCAAGGATGTTTTAAGAAACTACTTATTAGAAAAAGGGTTTAGAAACACACCTGAGAGATACACGATATTGGAAGAGATTTATAATATGGATCATCACTTTAACGTTGATGATCTGTATCTTCTGATGATGCAGAAAAAATATCATGTTTCCAAAGCGACTATTTACAATACTATTGAGATTTTCCTGGATGCAGGCCTTATTCGTAAGCATCAGTTTGGAGAAAAAACGTTAACCTCTTCATCTTATGAGAAGTCTTATTTTGATAAGCAGCATGATCACCTTGTGATCTATAAAAAAGACTCTGATAAAGAAATTGAAGAAATTATTGAATTCTGTGACCCGAGAATTCAAGGAATCAAAGAAGCCATTGAAGAAGCATTTGGCGTAAAAATTGATTCTCATTCGCTATATTTCTATGGCACTAAGAATGATTAATTAATGAGAATAATCCTTTTTCTGTTACTCTGTATTTCTACGCTTGTCTTTGCGCAGGATAAAACTCCCGTGAAAAGAGATCCGTACCTGCAGACTCCTTCAACGGCAAAACCACAACCGCAGAGACCCGAAGATAAAATAAAAATTATCCATGCGGATAAAATTATAAAAGACCCTGCAAAATACGAAGGTAACCAATACTTTACCGGCAATGTTCAGATCGAACATCAGGGATCTGTCCTTACTGCAGACGAAGTGGTGCTGTATAATGAAGAAAATTTTGTAAAAGCCATAGGCAATACAAGACTTCAAAACACAGACGGATCAGTAATTACAGCAGGAGAAATGGAATATGACGGTAACACCCAGAAGGGAGTTGCCCGGAAAAACGTTGTCCTTACAGATCCCAAACAGACTATAAAAACGGATATTCTTTATTATGACAGGCTTTCCAACCAGGCTTACTTTAATACCGGCGGAACAATTAATGACAGCCAGGGTAATGTAATGTATACAAAGTCTGCCACCTATTTTCTGAACACCAAAATGATCGACTTTGTAGGCAATGTTAAAATAGACAATGCACAATATATTATCGAAGGTGTCAATATCAAGCAGAATCAGAATACTAAAGTGGCTGAGTTTTTTGGTCCTACCACCATTACAAACAGAGCTAATCCTAAAAACAGGATATATACGGAAAGAGGTACCTACAGAATGGAAACGAAGGAAGCTTTCCTGAATAAAAATTCCAGGATCTTTTACAATGACAAAATCCTTACCGGTGATGACATGTATTTCAACCAGCTTACCGGTTTCGGTAAAGCAACAGGGAATGTAACGCTTGATGATCCTAAGGAAAAAAGGTATATCAAAGGAGGCTATGGTGAGATTTTTGAGAAAAAAGATTCTGCCATGATGACCAAAAGCCCTTATGCTGTAAAAGTAATGGAAAAAGATTCAATTTATTTTGCAGCAGAAAAAATCCTTTCCTACCAAAGACCCGATTCCTTAGATATCAACGTAAAGAAAAGCTTTCTGCGAGCTTATAAAAAGGCCCGTATTTACAAATCAAATGCCCAGGGAAGAGCAGATTCTATTGCTTTCAATGAAACAGACGGAGTCATGCATATGTATACGAAACCTATTCTTTGGAGTGGAGAAAAACAGGTAACAGGAGATAAAGTAGAAGCCTATTTTAATACCAAAAATGAAAATATAGACTCACTGAAGGTTATTGGAAATGCTCTGGCGATCAGTAAAGTAGATTCATTAAACCTAAAAGACGAGTTCAATCAGGTGAAAGGAAAATTTATGACCGTCTACTATGAGAATAATGACATTAAAGAAGCAAGGGTTGTGGGGAATGCACAGTCTATTGCGTATGTAGATGATACAGATCAGGAGACTAAAAAACCGGAGAGAATAGGAATCACGCTCTCAGCCTGCGGTATTATTGGCGCTTTGTTTGAAGAGAAAGGACTGCAGATTATTTCCTGCAGTATCGGAGCTACTTCAGATACTTACCCTATGAGTAAAATAGAACCGGCAAAAAGAAAGTTCCCTGACTTTAATTGGAATACTAAAGACAGGATCAGGAAATGGCAGGATATTCTTGTAGATACCCCTAATAACGAAGAAATAAAATATACTGGAGACAGTGAGCTCTATGATGAAGCTCAAAATGCTATAGAAAAAGAAAGAGCTAAAGAAGAGGCAAAGAAGCCGAAAAGAGTCCGAAAATAAAAGATTTAAGTCCGTTTCACAATTTGTGAAACGGATTTTTTTTAATTTCATTACAGAAAAATAAATTTCAATATTTATATAAATTCACTAATTAGTGATATTCTTTGTTTTTTTTGATTTTTTTCCTTGATTTATAAGCAATATTCACATTTTAGTTGCGATTTTTTTTGATATAATTATTTTATTTTTTAATATTATTATATTTTTAATAGAAATTTAATAAATATTATAATAAATTTTATTAAATTTATTAAGTCAAATTGAAAAAAAATAATAATATGAAATTAAAATCTATTATCATGTTCTCCCTCATTCCTATTGGGATGAGTGCTCAGGTTGGGATTTCAAAAAATCTCACGTTTGATCCGGATACCAGAACGCAGCTGCATGTAAAGCAGGATAATTTTGCAGCCCGAATGCCAAGAGCCAACACCGCAGGAGTTCTTCCTACTTCATTAACGGGTACTATTGGAGATGGAACGCAGGGTTCTGTAATATTCAACAGAGAAACAGGAAGTATTGTTCAGAACGATGGTACAAGCTGGAAGATCTCAGATCCAATTGTTACGGTGATGAAAAATAATAAAATGGCCCGCTTTATAAGAAGTGGTACCACTACCACTACTTGCCAGCCCTGTACTCTTATTCCTCCCACCTGTTTTATCGGGTCCGACAGGACATGTGCTGCAACAGATGTTCCTTTTACGTCAAGCAGCCCTGCCTTGAATGAAATCTCAAATGATATAGCATTGGTAAGTACCACAAGCAATATGATCAACTTTAAAACAAGAGGTTTATATAAGCTTTCGTTTAAAAGCGGACCGTTAGATGTAGGGGAGGCACTCTGTATAGGGGCAACCACTAATCTGTATTCCAGATTGAATCTGGAAGTTAGTTCTGATAACGGAGCAACATGGAGACCTATTAATAATACGGTAAGCAATACTACAGGAGGATTGTTTGCACTGGGTTCAATACCCATAGGATCCGTAGATGTAGGCCAGTCATTGGCATTTACTTATGTGGGGGTTTTTAACGCAAATGACAGAGCAAGACTTAGATTCTTTGGCAACCAGACCATGACTGTTGGAGGCTGCTTGGGAACTAATATGTACTTTGCTATGAATTCCACAGGAAATTCTATCTCAGAAATTATTGTTGAAAAAATAAATATGCAATAAGATGAAAAAGATAATATTAATTATAGCGGTTTTTTTTCAATACTTTTTGCAGGCACAAGTAGGTATTGGAGGAGATATATACAGCTCTAAAAACATTGTTAAAGTTCAGGATGGAACCAAAGGGATCATATTACCTTATTCCAATACCTTTACCACTTTTCCAAAATATAATGCTGCCGTAACGGATCTGTATAATGATTACCCTAATCTTGTGGGTGGCCTTATCTACAATAAGAGTGACGATCAGTATTACAAGTATGATGGCTACGCCTGGAATCCGGCAAGACAGATACAGGGGATATATCAGCCTAAAGGATCAAGATTGGGGATTTCTTCGGGAATTTCAATTCCTTGTATTGCATTCGGTTTAGGGCTATGTCTTTCAACCGGCTCAGCGGTCTATTTAGCTCCGGATGACAAAAGTGAAGTTCTTGTTGATAACCTTGGATTGAAGAATGCAAGCACAGTAACCATAAAGCAGGCTGGGATTTATGATGTAGCAGCTGCTTTAGGATTTACCGGTGGTTCTCTTGGTGCCCAGATAGGGGTTACGGAATTTAAACTGACATTACAGGCTAGATATACATCCGGAGGAGCATGGGAGACTATTGTTACCAAGTCAAACTATTCACTCATATTTATTGTGGATACACAGGGAAACAAGACTTGCAGTTTTGCCCAGACTATTACTTTACCCGTCGGAGCTGAATTGAGGGTTATTCCTTCCATCAGAACAATTGGTGGATCAGGAGGATCATTAGCAGCCTATGGTACAGATGCCAATTCGATCAATTCTTATATTGCAGCACGTTTAATTAAAGCTTTTTAAGATGAAAAAATATATATTCGGACTGTCTTTATTCATAATGAATATTTACAGCGCACAGGTGAATTTTACAAATATTCCTAGTCCTGACTCTAATGCCAATGGAAACGATCAGGTCATGATGTATATTACCAATACGAGCGAAGCAGCAGGAGTAAAAGGTTTTGGACTTCCAGCAGTAAATGCAGAAGTAGACCTTCCTTATACAGGAGTAAATGCTCCGGGATCAAGAATTGAGGTATTGAGGGGACTGCTTTTGTTTGTTAAAAGTACCGGTCAGGTAATGGTTTTTGATGGGTTAGTGTGGAGTAAAGCCTTTGAAATAGAATCTGATAATATCTCAAGGTTTCAGCTCAATGCTGTTTCCACTACTACAGGCACTGCTTTGTTGTCCATAAACTCCCTTATTGATAAACCTAATTTCCTTGCAGATCCATTAAAGCTTAAAACCAATGTACCTACAACAGGTGTTGACCTTAACAGATTATATGTTCGGCAAACGGGATTATACAGGATTAATGTGAATTTGAATTTCACAGGTGCTGCAGGTTCTTTTAGTAACAGATTAGGAGCCAGTTTATATGTAAATAATGTTAAGAGATTTCAGCTGCTGGAAGAAACAGTCAATTTTGATGGAACTAACCGTAAAATCAATTTAGACTTTTCTGTTTATGCTGTTCAAGGTCAGTATATTACTTTGGAATCCATTTCCGAGGTGAGTGGAACTACAACGTATAATGTGACTAATAACAGCTATGTGACAGTAGAAAAAGTATTATAGATTAACGGATCCAAATATTTCAGTTAAGGCTCATCCTTAATTTTAGAGCCTGTTTACATCTTAATAGAAAATTTTGTTATAGGCTTTCTGAGGTTGGATATTTGAAAAAATAGGATTTCCCAACCGGTTTAGCAGAAAGCCAATGACAAAATATAAATAAAACAATAACTTGAAAGAGCAGAAAAGAAAATATTCTTCATGTTGATTTAAAATACATTACTGTATGTTATATAACAGCTGCCAATGGTATACGTTACCTAATGATTTTTCCAAATGACATTGGTTTACTATTATTGCAGCCAGAGATTCCTAAGGGAAGCTTCCGAAAATAGGACCAAATTATCCGTTATAAAGTGTAAATACACTGTTTAACTCGCTAATTGGTGATATGAATTATTTTTTTTATATTTTTCTCTATTTTATATGTAAAATTCATATTTAATCATCGTTTTTTTGATATAGCTACTTTATTTTTTGAAATTATTTTTTTAAATAAAAATCTGATAAATATTATTATAATATTTGTTAGATTTATTATGTCAAATTGAAAAAAATAATAATATGAAATTAAAGTCTATTATCATGTTCTCTCTTATCTCTATGGGAATAAATGCACAGGTTGGGATTTCTAAAGCTCCCGCTTTTCAGCCTGATATCAGAACAGAATTGCACGTACAGCAGAACAATGAAGCTGTAAGATTGCCGAGGAGTAATACGACAAGTATTTTGCCGGTTTCGGCTGCAGGAACCACAGGAAACGGAACACAGGGGTCAATACTTTATAATAAGCAAGCTGCCAATATTGCACAAAACGATGGAACGCAATGGAAAGTTATTTCAGATCCTATTTTAGTGAATTTAAAAAATGGGAAATTAGCCAGGTTTGTAAAATCAGGAGGCACCTTAACATCCCCTTGTGGTACTTGCGTACTCTGCGGACTGGAAAACAGACAATGTACACCTATTGATGTGCCACTAACTGCTACAGGCAACAATGCTTTTAATGATATAGCCGCTGATGTTGAGCTGGTTGCAGCAAGTACCCCTCAAATAAGATTTAAAACATCCGGATTATACAGGATTTCTTTTAGCAGCCGTGTGACATCTAGTGCGCCGGTTTGCCTTGGAATTGCACAAACTATCTATGCAAGAATGAATTTATCCCTCCAGGCTAATGGATCAGGAGCTTTTGTACCTATTAATAGTACCGTTTCTCCATATACATTAAATAGTGCAACGGATCCGCTTCAAATTTTAGGCATTCTTGGCCCTAAAATCAACCATTCTATTTCAAGTACTTATATAGGTACTTTTAATACTGCTGATATTGTCAAATTTACATTCTTTGGAAATCAGAATATTGCTGTTGGCGGGTGTACCGGAGGAGCAATGAATTTTCAATTGGACGGAACAGGTTATCAGCTACCCGAGGTTATTATTGAAAAACTTACCATGTAATAAAAATAAATCTTATGAAAAATTTATTATTCTTACTATTGGCATCCTGGTTTCATGCACAGGTTGTTATTAATAGTGATATAGCAAGTAACAAAAATATATTAAAAGTGAAAGACGGAACTAGAGGAGTTTTGCTTACAAGCTCTGATAATTATACTCTTTTTCCAAGATATAATGCTGCCGCTCCCGATTTGTTTAACGACCATTCTAATCTGGAAGGTTCTCTTATCTATAATAAAAACGATGACCAATACTATAAATATGATGGCTTTTCCTGGAATCCTGCAAGACAGCTTCAGGGAAGATTCAATACGAATGTATCGAGGTTGGGGCTGGCTACACCTTTTAGTAATTTTTGTGGCGATTTTTCAGGAGTAAATGCCTGCGTTAATTCAGGGTATAACCTGACATATGGGGGAGGAGTTGCGGATAATAAGGATCAGTTATTAGTAGATACCGGCTATTTGGGAATAAAAAATGCTGCAAATGGCATTCTAATAGCTCAGAATGGATTATACGAGGTTGGGCTTTCATTAGGAGTGAGCGGTGGAGGTCTTTCTGCTGGTATCGGTTTAGTTGAATATCGCTTAGGATTACAGGTAAGCTATGATAACGGAGCCACCTATGTAGATATAGCAGAAAAGTCAAATTATTCTCTTATGTTTATTGTAGATCTAAATGCTACAAAAACTACCAGTTTTACAACAACTCTATCTTTACCTGCTGGTGCAAGGATAAGATCTATTGTTAATATGAAAAGAATTATTGCTTCCGGAGGAGGTCTTGCCAATTATTCTACAAATGAAGATCCTGTATATTCCTATGCAGTTGTCAGACAAATTAAAAAATACTAAATCATGAATAAAAAGATATTTTGCATATGTATGTTTTTTTTACTGCATACATACAATTCACAGGTAAATTTCACCAATGGAACGGGTGCTGATGTAAATACCGCTGATCAGATAATGGTATATATTAACAACGCAAGTGAAGCAAGTAATATAAAAGGATTTGGTCTCCCAACGGTCAATACCATAACAGATTTACCTTATACCGGATCCAATGCGCCTTCACCTTCCAATAAAATTGAGGCACTAAGAGGTTTGTTACTATTTGTGAATAGTACCGGAGAAACAATGGTTTTTGATGGCTTGGTCTGGAGTAAGGCATTTAATGTTATAGGCTTAGGAAGTAATGTTACCCGCTTTCAACTTAACAATGCTGTTTCTACAACTAACGGGCAGGTTACTTTGCCATTTAGTTCTGCAAGCGGGACATACCTGAATGATCCCCTGAAAGCAAAAACTAATGTGTCAACAACATCATCCACGGAGCTCCCAAAACTCTATATCAGACAAAATGGAACTTACAGGATTAATGTCAGTTTGACATTAAACTCTACAGAAAGTGGAGCTTTCAATAAACGACTGGGTATCGCCCTATTTGTTAATGGTGTTGAAAGAACCAGATTATTGGAAACTGCTACTGATTTTAATGCAACTACTAAACTTGTAAATTTAGATACCGTGTTATATTTAAAGCAAGGGGAATATTTTACAATGGATACTATTTCTGAAGTGGGTGGTGCACAAACTTTTACAGTAACTCCTAATACTTTTGTTACAATAGAAAAAATGCAATAAAATTTTGAAAGTAGGCTGCCAAAATGAAATGCCCCTAAATTTATTTAAGGGTATTTTTTTATTCAGAGTTTATAATTTCGGCATTTGGCGAATCTTTTATAGCTTTGCTGAAATTTTTTGAGACGATGGAAATGCACAAAGACTTTTTTATATATCAGGCACAGACAACAAAATTTGCTGCAGGTTTTGAGGTTGAAAAAGCTGTAGGAAGCTATATTTATGGAACTGACGGTAAAAAATATCTGGATTTTGTAGCCGGAGTTTCTGCCAATACATTGGGGCACTCCCATCCTAAAATTGTCAATGCTATCAAAGAACAGGCAGATAAATATCTTCATGTAATGGTTTATGGTGAATACGCACAGGAAAAACCGATAGCATTATGCCAATTACTGGCAGAAGCCACACCGGAACCGCTAGAAGTTACCTATTTGGTAAACAGTGGAGCAGAAGCTATTGATGGAAGTTTAAAATTAGCAAAAAGATATACGGGAAGAGAAGAGATCATTTCTTTCAAAAATTCCTATCATGGAAATACACATGGGGCTTTAAGTGTTTCAGGAAATGAAAATCATAAAAGAGAATTTCGTCCCTTATTACCTATGATCTCTTTTATTGAGTTCAATAGTGAAGAAGATCTTGAAAAAATTACAGACAAAACAGCTTGTGTTATTCTAGAAACTATTCAGGGGGCTGCAGGTTTTTTAGTTCCCAATGAGAATTATCTGATCAGACTGAAGAAAAGATGTGAAGATGTGGGAGCACTTTTGATTCTTGATGAAATTCAGCCCGGATTTGGAAGAACCGGAAGACTATTTTCTTTTGAGCATTTTGGAATTGTTCCTGACATCCTGGTTATGGGAAAAGGGATGGGCGGAGGAGTTCCTGTTGGAGCTTTTATGAGCTCCCGGGAAATTATGGAAACATTATCCCATTCTCCAAAGCTTGGGCATATTACTACCTTTGGAGGAAACCCACTGATTGCAGCAGCAAGCTATGCTACTTTGAAAGAAGTACTGGACAGTGGCCTGATGAATGAGGTGGCAGAAAAAGAAAAATTATTCAGAGAACTTCTGGTACATCCCAAAATTAAAAATATCAATGGTAAAGGCTTAATGCTGGCTGTAAACCTTGGTACTCCGGAATATACACTGGAGGTTGCCAAAAAATGCATGGAAAAAGGACTTATTGTTTTCTGGCAGCTGTACAGAAATGAATACCTCAGAATTTCTCCACCATTAACACTCTCCCTGGATGAGATCAGACAGGGATGTCACATTATACTTGATATATTGAATGAAAATTAAAGATTAAAATCTCTTCAAATCGGAGAGATTTTTTTATGCTTTACATGGTAAGTTTATGTGCTGGTATTTAACATAATGTAGATTTAATACCTCTGATAAATATCATGCAGATTCTTTAAAAAAATAATTGCTTTTTTGTGTAATAAAAAAATTAATTTATATATTGCGGAACGATAAAAACAAAGATTATATGGCGAAACATAAAGTCCATTACGAATTTCCAATGCACTGTTTATCAGAGATTTTATATGAATATCTGGCAACTGCAGAGGGGTTGTCTGAATGGTTTGCGGATGAGGTGACAGAGAAAGGCGATGATTTCTTTTTTAGCTGGGGAGGAGGACCTGCAGAAAAAGCTACTTTAATCAGATATAAGCCTGAAGGTTTCGTTCGTTTCAGATGGGAAGAGGATGAAGGAACTAAAAATTTCTTTGAAATGACTATCACAATAGATGATATTACAGAAGATTTAGCTCTTAACATTACAGATTTCTGTGAAGAAGGAGACGAAGAAGAAAACGCAATGTATTGGGAAAACCTTATTGAAAATCTTAGGATAAAGTTAGGTGCAGCATAATGTTGTACTGTATTAAAATGATAAAACTGATGAACGATTTATCGTTCATTATTTTTTTATAAATAAATCACAGCAAAAATTGGAAAATCAATATTTTACTTCAGATATAGTACAGGTAAAGAATAGAGCCTTTCTTTTGGGCGATACTGTGAAAGTTTCTTTCTTTATAAAAAATGCAGGATTGATCATGGATGAAGAGTGCTACTTTTTCCTGATGGCATCCATGCGAAAGATGAGAATGAATATCCCTCTTACGTATACGTTGGAATTTTTTCAGAATATTTTTCAACAGGATATTATTGAAGGAAAAGGAATTAAAAACGGAATTATCAATTTCCAGGTTTTTAGAAATGCTGATGAGGTAACGTTAGCAAAATCTTCAGTTTCCTATTTCTATGAAGTAGTGGAAATGGATGATGTACTGGCTGTTCATGGAAGATCTTTAGACATGGATCTGATTAAAGAAATTAACGTTAATAATAACCTGTTAAGCAATATCAGGGTTCATTGCCCGGAAAATATTTATGCCGGAATTTATGCACAGGAAAATGACCTTGATGAGGTGATCCTTTTGAATCCCAATAAAAGAATTGCACGTTCTACTTCAGGAAATCTTTTATTTTTGGCAGGGGATGTTATTAAAGTTCCAAAACAGTCGGAGGGAGCTTACATTTCTCCTTTAATGGAAAATTTTGTGACCTATCTGCATAAAAATAATCTTATGGATGTTCAGGAACATGAAATCATAGCATTTGAATCCCAGAAAGCCGAAGAGATTTTAATGATTTCGGATGAAAAAGGTATATTTTCTGTAGGTAAAATAAGAAATAAAACCTTTGAAAACAGCCGTTTTACGGAACTGGTGGAAAGCTGGAAAAAGAGTTTTCAATAAAAATTGACAAACCCGGTAAACAACAACAAAGTCCTTTACCGGGTTTTATTCTGAGTAAATCAGAAATTGTTTCTTATTCTTAATATTCGTTGAAAACGTCAACGAATTTTTTTGCGATTTCTTGTTGACCCTTTTCACTGGTCATATATTTCCGGTCTTTGGAATTATTGATAAATCCAAGTTCTACCAATACTGCAGGAGCTTTGGTTTCTCTTAGCATATGAAGGTTGCGCCCTTCAATTTTGCGTGCATCAAATTTTTTGGAAATTTTTTCAGCCAGCTTTTTAGAGTTTTCTGAATCCTGAACATAAATTTCAGTTCCCTGTTGTACAGTTTCTTCTTGAGGAGATCTGTTGACGTGGAGGGAAATAACCAGTTCAGGGCTTAAACTGTTAATCTGGGCTGTTCTTTCAGAAAGGCTGGGATAGCTGTCATCGCTTCTTGTTAAAACGATCTCATACTTGTGTAAACCTTCATTAATCTTTTGAATCTCTTTAGCAATATTCAATGAAATATCTTTCTCAGAAAAATGCCCATATACCGAACCAAGATCATTGCCGCCATGGCCGGCGTCTATGATAATGTATTTCTTATTAATAGGGGTAAATGATAAAAATGCTATACAAAAGATGGATAAAGCAAGTAATCTTATACCTTTCATTTTTTATTGATTTTGGTTTTTCAAATAACGGAAAAACTTTTTTAAAAATTAGTTAACATAATCTTAAAATTTGTTAATTATTTTTAAGGTATTGATGTATAAATTATTAATTCAATGAAATGTCCTCAGGAGAATTTGCCCACAGTAAAAATTCTCCCCCAAGATTCTGCATAATGGACTTCCAGAGTGTCTGATCATTCGGAAGAGTATAATCCAGGTTATATACATCCACTACCGTCCACACTTTTCTTTGAACTTCAGTGTCCAGCTGGTTCGGAGACCATCCTGAGTACCCGGAAAAGATCTTTATATCATGAATATCAAGCTCCTTATTTAATACAGCATTGATAATCCGTTCAATATCCTCTGTGAGATAGAATTCATCAGTGATATCAGTGAAAATTTCTGTTACTTTCTTTCCTCTTACAATAAAAAAAACTTTATCGTTTTCTACAGGTCCACCGTCGTAAACTTCAATTTTGAAATCAAAGAAATCTTTGAATTTAGTACTCATCTGGCTGTTTTTTTTATTTAATATCAAACCAAATGCTCCACTTTCATTATGTTCAATAACCAACACTACCGATCGTGAAAAAATATCACCGGAAATGTCAGGGGTCGAGATTAATATTTTACCTTTGTATGAGTGATTCATACTCAAATTTAATAAAAAATATTTATGGAAAACCTGCACGACAAAAGAAAAGTGTATGATAAATCCCAACTTATTGAAAGTGAGATAAAACAAAATCCTCTTGAGCAGTTCAGAGACTGGTTTTTGGAGGCAAATGAGAGCGAAATGATCTCCGAAGCCAATGCTATGGCGGTTTCTACACTAGAAGAAGATGGTTGCCCAAGAACAAGAATGGTATTGCTTAAAGCATATACCTATGAAGGATTTATTTTTTATACCAACTACGACAGCCGAAAAGGAAAAGCAATAGCCCATAATCATAAAGCCTGCCTTCATTTCTTCTGGCCCAATCTGGAAAGGCAAATTATTATTAAAGCTAATCTGGAAAAGATAGCGGATAATCTAAGTGATGGTTATTTTCATTCAAGACCTAAAGGAAGTCAGCTGGGAGCAGCTGTTTCTCCACAGAGCCAGGTTATTCCAAACAGAGAATTTTTAGAAGAAAAGCTTAAAGATTTGGAAAAAGAATATGAAAATACGGAAGTTCCAAGACCGGATAATTGGGGTGGTTATATGGCAAAACCATATGAAATTGAATTCTGGCAGGGAAGACCAAACCGCCTCCACGATAGAATTATTTATCAGCTTGAAGACCTGGATTGGAAAATTTCCAGACTGGCACCATAGTTTTTTGAATAGAAATTTAAAATGTAAGCGTTGAAAATGATTCAGCGCTTATTTATTATCCTTCCCCTTTTAAATAAGGTTGCTTTACGCCTACTATTATATCGTTACGTTGCTGTATACTGATGTCGATACAATCCAACGTTTATTTGTAGTCCGCAGAAATCTCTGCTGTTATATTCAGGACATAATCTGGATTCCTATGGATGGCAAAGACGCTGTTGGAAATAGTAACAATGCTTTTCGATCATAGATAATCATGGACTATAGATATTCTGTATTTTTTCATTATTCTGGAATGCAAGCATTTACACATAAAAAAGGCTGTTCCTAAGAAACAGCCTTGAATTTTTGTAATCTGAATGATTATTTTTTCTTAACACCAGAAACTGCGTTAGATAAATCAGCTCCAGCTTTAAATTTAGCAACTTTTTTAGCAGCAATTTTAATTGGTTTTTTAGTTGCAGGGTTAATACCTTGTCTAGCAGCTCTCTCAGCTACTGAGAAAGTACCAAATCCTACTAAAGAAACTTTTCCTTCTTTTTTCTTTAAAGTAGTAGTTACATTAGAAATAAAAGATTCTAAAGCAGCTTTAGCTGCAACTTTAGTGATCCCTGCATCTTTTGCGATTGCGTCGATTAATTCAGACTTGTTCATAATTTTTAATATTAAAGTTAGTTCGTAATTATAGCAAATATAATACTATTTTCTAATTGTGCAATTTTTTTATTAAAACTTGCATAATTTTTTTACTTTTATGTGAAAATGGTTAAAATATGATAATTCGGGTTTCCACGAAAAATCTACGTTACGGGTTACTAAAATCATGCCAAATGCTTATGTGTATTGACTTTAGCAAAAAATTAATATTATTTACTGTATTTATTAAATCCTAAATTGCGTATAAACTTTTAATGTTTTTGAGCATATGTTTATTAAATCTGTAAATAAAATTCAAAATTTTTATATTTTATAAAAATAAATGGCTGTGTTTGTGGGAGTTTTAAAATGATAGTACACACCTGATTTATTAATTTTTATTAATAAATTTGCATCATGTTAATAGAAGTTTTTAAGTCCAAGATTCATAGGGTGAGAGTTACGGCCTCAGACCTTAATTATATAGGGAGTATAACAATAGACGAAGACCTTATAGAAGCTGCCGGTTTGGTAGTGGGAGAAAGGGTCTATATTGTCAATGTGAACAACGGAGAACGTTTTGATACTTATGTTATCAAAGGGAAGAGAAAATCCGGAGAAGTATGCCTGAATGGTCCTGCTGCAAGAAAAGTACAGAGAGATGATATCATTATTATCATTGCTTATGCACAAATGACCCCTGAAGAGGCAAAAGACTTCCAGCCGAAAATAGTTTTCCCAGATGAAAAAACAAATCTTCTTACCTAATTCATGGAGAAAACATCAAAAAATCCTTTAAAATCAATACTTACAATAGTAATATCGCTTGCTTTTGCAGGCTTTTTTTTATGGCTTGCCTTAAAGGGGCTTGATTTTAAAGTGATTCAAAAATCGTTAGCTAAGGCCAATTACCTTTGGGTATTATTTGCGTCTGTATTTGGCCTTCTTGCGTACTGGTTCAGAGCGATTCGCTGGAATCTGATGCTGGAACCAATGGGACATAAGATTTCCAATTCCAATGCACTTTGGTCTATATCATTCGGATATCTTATGAACCTTACTATTCCCAGAAGTGGAGAATTGGCAAGGGCAACAGCTCTATATGGAGTGGAAAAAGTGCCGGTAGATAAATCTTTTGGAACGATCATTCTGGAAAGGGTAGTAGACCTTATATGTATGCTTGGTTTTCTTGGATTGACGTTACTCTTTAAATATGAAGCAATTCTTTCTTTTTACGAAAATTCGGGAGTAAGTATCAATCCTAATAAAATTTTGCTTGTTCTTCTCATATTGGCAGGAGGAACAATGTTGTTTTTTGTATTTAAAAAAAAGCTTGCAGGAGTTCCTTTTCTAGGAAAAATAGTCAATTTTATAGATGGTATTTTTCAGGGGCTAACCACCATTTTTAAATTAAAAGAGAAAGGGAAGTTTATCCTGTATACCTTAGGGATCTGGATTTCCTATTATTTTGCGGCGTACCTGGTATGTTTTGCACTTCCTGAAACCTCAGCATTTACAATGGCGGATGGTTTCTTTATTATTGTGGTAGGAACATTGGGAATGATCATTCCTGCAAGTGGAGGAATCGGAGCCTATAACCTGGCGATGAAATACGGATTTATGGCACTCTTTATTTCCATAGGGAAAAGTGCTGATCTGGGAGGAGAAATGGGGCTTACCTACTCATTCATTTCCCTGCCGCTTCAGATTGTCATTATGCTGGTAATGGGATTGATATCTATTCCTATGTTAGCCAAGGCAAGAAATGCCGCTGTTTCGGATAAAAAAATGTAAAAATAAATTTTACATAATACACCATATAAAGTTCAATTGAAAAATTGGACTTTTTTTGTGGAATTCTACTACACGAAGGTGTAGTGTACAGATTATTTTTTATAAATAAATTTGGTCAGGTCATAAATCAAATTTAACTTAAGGCAAAAATAATTTATAACATAATACATTATGGCAATTAATTTACAGAAAGGACAAAAGATTGAACTGGGACTGACCAAAATGACAATAGGATTAGGATGGGACCCGAATGAAGGAACAGGCTATGACTTTGACCTGGATGCTTCTGCCATTATGATTGATTCCGACAGAAAATTAGTAAGCGAAGAATATTTTGTTTTTTATAATAATCTACAGTCCCCGGATGGGGCTTTACTGCATACCGGTGATGATCCAAACGGTAAAAACAGCGATGGAGACGATGACGAAGCCATTGTTATAGATCTTGAAAAGGTAGATTCAAGAGTGGAAGAAATCCTTTTTGTAGTAACGATAGAGGATTTTGAAAGAAGAAAGCAGAATTTCGGACAGGTAAGAAATTCATATATCAGAGTGGTAGATAATAATAACAGCCAGGAAATTGCAAAATATGAACTGGATGAAGATTTCTCTATTGAAACAGGGGTTGAGTTCGGAAGACTGTATAAAAGAAATGGTAGCTGGAAATTTGAAGCGTCCGGAATAGGCTACAGAGCAGATTTAGGTTTCTTTCTGGAAAAATATTATAAAGGACAAATCATTAAATAAACGATCAAATATACAAAACGATAACTATGGCAATTAATTTACAGAAAGGTCAGACCATTGATTTAAGAAAAAATGACCGCGGAGAAAGTATTTATGACCTTTCGAAAGTTACGATCGGGTTAGGATGGGATGTAAGAAAACAAGGAGGCTTCTTTGGAAAACTATTTAATAAAGAAACTGAATATGATCTTGATGCAGTAGCCTTCCTTTTAGACGGAAACGGAAAAGTAGCCAACCTTGGAAGAACAGTCCAAACCAATGACGGAAGACAGATGGGGCTTTATCAGGGAGATGTGGTCTTCTTTAATTCCATGCAGCATCCAAGTGGAAATGTATGGCTAACCGGAGACAACAGAACAGGCGCCGGGGATGGGGATGATGAGCAGATCATCGTTAAACTGGATCAGCTGGATCAAAGTTATCAGAAAATTGTTTTTGTAGTTACCATCTATCAGGGGAGAAGCAATAACCAGCATTTCGGGATGATTGACAATGCATTTATCCGTGCTGTAGATGCTTCAGGGAAAGAGATTACAAAATATAGTTTATCTGGAGATTCAAGCATGAACGGAATGTGTGCTATGGTTTTTGCAGAAGCATACCGTCATAATGGCGACTGGAAATTCCGGGCAGTGGGAGAACCACACCAGACGGATAATTTTATTGATATCCTGAGACAGCAGTACGCCTACCCAAACTAGACTTTATTTCTATTAACCATAACGATGAATGCCGGCTTGGAAGTCGGAGACTTCCAAGCCGGCATACCAATTAATACTTGTCTTATAATGACCAGAAGACTATTAGCCTATTTTTTACTGGATACCTCAGGTTCTATGAACGGAGAGCCAATTCAGGCCCTGAATAACGGATTCAATGGGCTTATCAGTATGCTCCGTGCAGATCCGCAAGCGATGGAGAGCCTTCATCTTAGTGTTATTACTTTTGATAGAGAAGTTAAAAATAATGTTCCACTGGTGGACCTTGCCAGCTTCTATCCTATGGAAATTACCTGTCCGGATAGCGGGCCAACCCATACAGGAGCTGCCTTGGAAATGGTTTCGGAGCTCGTTCAGAGAGATCTGATAAAAGCAACTTCTGAGGAGAAAGGGGATTGGCAGCCTCTGCTTTTCATATTTACCGATGGGAAACCTTCAGATATCCAGAAATACAGGCAGATGATCCCGGTGATCAAAGGTCTTGATTTTGGGGCTATTGTAGGCTGCGCGGCAGGCCCAAAAGCAGACGAACAGTATCTTAAAGAACTTACCGATCATGTGGTAAAGCTGGATGCTACAGATGCCATTACACTTTCCTCTTTTTTCAAATGGGTAAGCTCGTCCATTACACAGGGTGGGCACTCACAAAGTACAGGAGAAAATATAACACTTCCACCGCCACCGTCTGAACTTAATATTATTATTTAAAAACTGGCTTTACGATCATGAGAAGACTGCCTATTTATTTTTTAGTAGATATCTCCGAATCTATGGTAGGAGAGCCTATTGAGCAGGTACAGGAAGGTATCGCCAATATTGTCAGAGAATTGAAAAAAGATCCTTACTCGCTGGAAACTGTTTATATTTCAGTGGTAGGTTTTGCCGGTGAAGCTGAGGTGATTACACCCCTTCAGGATATCATCAGTTTTTATCCTCCAAAAATACCCATCGGAAGCGGGACATCCTTATCCCAGGGCCTTATTAAAATAATGGATTGTATAGACCGGGATATTGTGAAAACAACGTATGACAGGAAAGGAGACTGGAAGCCTATTGTTTTTTTATTCACAGACGGAGTACCGACTGATGATGCCACTAAAGCCATTGAAAGATGGAATATCAAATACAGTGGAAAAGCTAATACCATTGCTGTTTCTATAGGCGAGAATACCAACTACAAACTGCTGGGTTCCTTAGCAGAGAACGTCTTATTGTTTAATAATACAGATGAAAACTCTTATAAAGAGTTTTTCAAATGGGTGACAGATTCCATTAAAACAACCAGCCAGAGTGTTACTGAAGCTAAGAAAGAAGGAATTAATCTTTCCAAGATAGATTCTGTTATTTTAGAAAAGGTAGATCCCGAAATGGAACAAAAGTTTCCTGATAATAATTTTGTGGTGCTGAACGGTAAATGCTCAGAAACAGAAAAGCTGTATCTGATGAAGTTTAAAAAAACATTTGCAGCATCAGGAATACCCGGAATGTCCACGAGATATTACAAATTGGACGGAGCCTATAAAATTGATGAAAAAGCGTATTTCAGGCTTTCTTCTTCTCAGAAAAATAGGCTGAAGATTTCCATAGAAGAATTACAGGGAGGAACTTCATGTCCTCATTGTGCTAATCCTATTGCGCTGGCCACGTGTTCCTGTGGTGGTATCCACTGTCTGCCGGGAGAAGGATATAATAAATGCCCATGGTGTGGAACATCGGATTATTATGGGTTTTCCAGTGAAGGTTTCGATATTAACAGAACACTGGGGTAGCGAGACTGAGATGAAAAATGATCCATTACTCGGCTTAGAAAACAAAGGATAAAATTATAGTAATAATTGCTGGATACAGAACGCATGAAAATACCTAAAATTTATTTTGGAACCCCCAAAAAAGCCATGGAAAAAACGATCATTGATCAAGAAAAAGAGGAATTTAAAGAGGCTCATTGGGGACTGAAAAATGCTATTTCAAAACAGTTTTATGAATTTATCTTTGATCTGACAGATTTTCCGAATATTAAGATTAAAAATATAGGAAACCTTGAAGGAACGGGACTTGTTTTTGAAAACAATATCCTATCAGGAACCCCGGAAACCGGTAATGTATATCATTTAGAGATCCAGTTTTCTCATATCCATGATGGAAACAGTATAGAGACAAAACAAATACAGTTGCTTGTGAATGCTGATCCCAAAGATTTGTGGAAAAATATTCCCAGTGCTCAAGATGCTGATTTTCCTAAACCGGATGAGACTTCCTGTAAAGATAACTTTTTAGACAAAAAAATTGTTGTGGTTTCTAAACGAGGCCGCTCCCATGCCCATGAAGGGAAATTCAGGGATGATGATTTTGCCGTAAATGAACTTCCTTCATCCTGGAATATTGTATCTGTTGCAGATGGGGCGGGTTCAGCAAAAGCTGCCAGGGAAGGATCCAGATTAGCGGTTAGTTCGGTGAATATATTTTTCAGCACACAGGAAATAATCTGTGAGATTGAAAAAAATGTCAGGATAATCTATGAAGCTGGATATTCCCAGGAGAGGAAAGATGAGGCCAGACAAAATATAGTAAGATATTTATATGAAAGTGTAGTGGAGGTTTATCAGACTTTAGAAAAAACGGCTATAGCAAATAGTCTGTCAGTCAATGATCTTCATACCACATTGATTTTTACGCTGGCCAAAAAATTTGAATTTGGCTATGTAATTCTAAGTTTTGGAGTAGGAGACTGCCCGATTAACATTATCAGTAAAGATTTTTCAGAAGTAAAGCTTCTGAATTCAATGGATGTGGGTGAGTTCAGTGGGGGTACCCGCTTTATCACGATGAAAGAAATTTTTAATGATCAGATGGCATCACGCTTTACAATCACCTGTGTGGAAGATTTTTCCTTTCTTACTCTGATGACGGACGGTATCTATGATCCTAAATTTGTCACAGAACATAAACTGGAAGATATCAAAAGCTGGAAAGCATTCTTTAATGATCTGAATGGAAACAATGATGACCAGGCAAAGGTAGATTTTATCAATGATGAAGAGATTGATAAACAGCTTTTGACCTGGACGGATTTCTGGAGCAGAGGAAACCATGATGACCGCACTTTGGCCATAATCTATTAATAAAGTATGAAAAAAACAATTAAGGTTGTTTCTGTTTTAGACACAGCCAAAACTTATGAATATATTGACGAAAGCCCCATCCGGGGTGGAGTGAAAGATGTCTACTTCTCTCCTGACAAGGAATATGTGGTGGCTTTTTACCGGAGTCCGTTGGATGAAGGACAGAAAGAAAGGATCATAAGAATTGTTTCTACGTATTTGAAGAATATACAGAACGGAAATGCTGCGGAATACTTTCTGAACGAAATATTCAGATGGCCGTATGATATTGTTGAAAAAAATAAACTGACGGGGATTATTGTCCCGGTTTATAATAAGAAATTCTTCTTTGCTAAAGGATATGTAGGTTCAGATAATATCCTGGGTCAGGATAAAGTAGGAAAATGGTTTACGGCACCTATGTTCCGTAACCATCAATATCCGTTAAGGCTTGACCAGTCTGAACTTGGAGATTGGCTGAGCTACTTTCAGATTGCTATCAATATCAGCCGCGGTGTTAAAAAGCTGCATCAGATGGGGCTGGCCCATTCCGATCTTTCATACAATAATATTTTGGTGGACCCGGTTACAAAATCAGCCTGTATTATTGATATAGATGGTCTTGTAGTTCCTAAGTTATTTCCACCTGAAGTTATCGGGACAGCAGATTTTATTGCCCCTGAAGTTTTAAAAACGCAACATCTGGACCTTAAAGATCCGAATAGGTATTTACCCAACCAGAAAACGGACCTTCATGCTCTTGCAACCCTGATTTATATGTACCTTTTAAGAAGACATCCGTTGCGGGGAGGGAAAATATGGGATCTGGATTCCGAAAAAGATGAAATACTGTCGATGGGTGAAAAAGCAATGTTTGTGGAACATCCAGAAGATTCTACCAATTATGTGAAAACCGGTCAGCTGAGAAAATGGGAGGCTTTCTGGGGAGATCCTGAAAATATACCTTATACCATTGTTGGGCCTTATCTCTCCGATCTGTTTAAAAAAGCATTTGTGGATGGATTACACGATCCTATCAGACGTCCTACAGCTAACGAATGGGAAACAGCTTTACTGAAAACAGTAGATTTAATACAGCCCTGTCATAATCCTGTCTGTACAGAAAAATGGTATGTCTTTGATAATACGAGTGTTCCCAGGTGCCCATTCTGTGGAACCCCTCATCAGGGAAGCCTGCCTGTTTTAGATTTGTATTTTAAGTTTGATGATGAGGTTTGGAAACCTGAAAACCACAGACTGATGGTTTATCACAACCAGTACTTATTCAAATGGCATGTTTCCAGAAAGGTTATCCGAAATGAAAACCTTACCATGCAGGATAAAATGCCTGCAGGATATTTTACTTTCCATCAGGGGAAATGGGTATTGGTGAATCAAAGTTTACCCGGTATGAAAGATATCACAGAACAGAAAGAGATTCCGCCGGGTTCTATGGTGGAACTTACGGATGGAAAAAAAATACTGTTGTCTGCTGATGAAGGGGGACGGTTGATGTATGTAACGATGGCCAACCAGTAATGCAAACAAAATGCAGCAATCTCAATACAATAGAATCATACACGATTTCCCATGCCTACGTTAAAGTTTTTTTGTTTTGATTGCTTCCGGTAATTTCATCTCTTAATTTCCAACTTCCATGAAATAGGAATGCTCATCTTCTCCTACTGTTTTAAAGCCTAAACTGGAATAAAGATGCTGAGCCTTATTGGTCTTTAAAACACTTAATGAGACCGTTTTTCCTGCTTCCGAAGCTTCATTAAGAATATTTTTTAAAATTCTTCTTCCCAATCCACGGCCTTGCAATTCGGGATCGATCTGAAGCTGGAGAACTTCTGTTTTCTCAGCTGCTCTGTTGATTTTTAAGAGCCCAACGGGATGTTGATCCAGGAAAATGATATAAGCTTTATCAAACTCATAAAGAATCCTTTTAAGAGCAGATTCCCGGTCTGTGGGAAGACCCGAATCTGCATAATGGGGAACCATTGTTTTTATTCTAAGGTCAAGCAGATAATCAAGATCATTTTCCGTAGCTTTTTGATAAGTAAATGGAGTATTCATAGTTTGTGAATTCTAATGTTGAACCGGATTAATTTTATGGAGCCT
This sequence comes from Chryseobacterium sp. WG23, assembly GCF_024586575.1. Taxonomy (NCBI): domain Bacteria; kingdom Pseudomonadati; phylum Bacteroidota; class Flavobacteriia; order Flavobacteriales; family Weeksellaceae; genus Chryseobacterium; species Chryseobacterium sp. WG23. Next base: position 62,434 of record NZ_JALCZE010000008.1, on the reverse strand, counting down.
AAAGTTTGGCTGTCTTATTTTATTTCAAACAAATGACTGAGAAGTGAACGGCCGGATAATGTTTCCAGGTCTTCCTCTTCCAGTGTTAATAATAAGAATCTGAAATGATAATTCTTGGATTTTTTTGTATGTTGATTTTTGATCTCATTTCTATAGATTGCTTTAAGAAAGCATAAGCATGGTATACTGTCTGGGTATAAGGACTTTTGTCATTGGGATAAAATACTTTTGTAAGAAATTCCAGTTCCTGCCCGATGATCTCAAATAGGAGAGCATTGTCCTGGTTTTCAGTTTTAATTGTGTTGATGATTATTTCCTCTTCTCTGGTTATGTCCTCATCACACAGCCTACTTTCAATAATTCTTTTTGCTGTCAGAATCAGATAATCATTGAAACGCAGAAAATCTTCAGACCGGATATTTGCACCCCAATTTCCATTCCCCAGCTTATCGATTGGAAAAAAATCAGTATAGTTTTCATACTGATATACATAGGCTGCAGATGCTTTTGTACCAGGAAGCTGATAAAGGCGGGTAATTCCCAAATGATGATATAAAGTTTTAAAATATTCATCTCTTGCTTCCGAAGGATCATTGGAGAACATAGGATATATTTGATGATTTAGGAACAGGATGATTTCAAGCAGCTCATGGGGCATAATGCTGTTCATGTCATTTCTTACGGTTTTCAGGATCCTGTCATAGCTGATCTTATCATCATTCAGTTCTTTTTTTCTGTCTTCAATATATTCTTCGAATGTTTGGGTATGGTATAACCTCTGAAGATCTTCATAAAGATTTGTGGCCGCTTTTGCCTTATTAAATAGGTAAATTGCAGTATGTCTTTCCATGTATCAGCTTATAATAGTAAAACTTATTTCAACCCCGTTTCTTTTTTTCATACATAATGAATCTTTCCCTTAGTTTACAGGATTATGAATGTATTCTGTTTTGTGGAGGAAATTTCATTCGACGAGGTTTGATGCTTGCTTTTAATGGAACTAAGATATTGAATAAACCTGAAGCTGAAACACAAAAAATATATTTAACACTGAAGATGAGAAAGAAAAAGACTGGAATAAGTAATGCTGTTATTTGTTTTTACAAAGGATTTGAGTTATTTTTAAATTTTATAATGGCTTTGCTCTTCCAGTCTCCGGCTTCCATTCTTATACAAGTTCAAAAAAGCTTCTCTTGCTATTTTTATCTTAAGTCCCTCTGAAAGCTCAATCTCCTGATCCGGTGCTATGATTTTAACGGAATTGATCTGAACCCCTCCACTTTGGATGAGCCTTCGCACAGCAGATTTACTCAGATTGTTTTTTAAATGATGACAGAGCTCAAGGATCGTCGTCTTATTTTGGAGATGATTCAACACAAGAGAAGTGGAAATAGGCTCAAAATTTTTCTCCTCAAAATTCTTATTCTGAAATTGCTGATTAAAGAACAGTTCTGCATTTTCGGCAGAAGCTTTATTGTGGTATTGACTGATGATGTTCTTGGCAATCAGCTTTTTTATATTCATTGGATTTTCTCCGTTTTCTATCTTTGATGTTAATACAGCTTTTTCTTCCGGTGAGAAATCTGTGGTGAGTTTAATAAATTCATTAATCAAAGAATCCGGAATAGACATGGTTTTCCCAAACATTTCATTGGGATCATCTGTAAGACCAATCGTATTATTCAGAGATTTACTCATTTTTTCTTTTCCATCAAGACCTTTTAGCAGGGGCATACACATGACAATTTGTGCAGGTAGCTGATGAACTTCCTGGAGCTGCCTTCCCATAGTACAGTTGAAAAGCTGATCCGTTCCTCCCATTTCAATGTCACATTCAATTTTTACAGAATCAAAGCCCTGAAGAATGGGATATACCAGTTCATGCATAGCAATAGGGGTGTTTTCTGTGAATCTTTTACTGAAATCGTTTCTGTGCATGAGCTGGGCTACCGTTACTTTTGACATCAGCTGAATAACCTCTGGAAAATCAAGGGCGTCCAGCCAGTCAGAATTGAAGACAATTTTTGTTTTTTCAACGTCAATAACTTTGGATAGCTGATTGATATAGGTTTGCGCGTTATGTTCTACTTCCTCAGAACTTAAAGGTTTTCTTGCCTTATTTTTCCCCGTAGGGTCACCAATTCTTGCTGTAAAACTTCCTACAACAACCACAATCTGATGCCCCAGGTCCTGGAACTGTTTCAGTTTTTTTAGCACCACCGCATGACCCAAATGTAAATCAGGGGCTGTTGGGTCAAAACCTAATTTTACAGTTAATTTTCTGTTTTCCCCTTTGGCGAGTTTCAATTTTTCCTCCAACCCGTTTTCAGGCAGGGTAATGGCCACATTTTCTTGTAATGTACTGATCATAATGAATAATTTTAAAATTAAAAAGCCCGGACAGATACTGTCCGGGCTCTATATAAGTGTAGATTATTTTACTGAATAATAGCTATAGAAAGTCTTCCCGAACAATAGATCGGGAGTAATACTCACTGAAAAAAGGAAGACGCAATATGCTGTTTAAGTGTTTCATGAAATACAAATATAGAAACTTTTCAATTGAAGACCAATATTTAAACCATTAAGAAATATAGTGATGTTAAAAATTAACTAATTACTAATCTTAATGGTTTAAAATAATGGTTCAAAACAATTTTACTTGTCAATTCTTAAGCGAATACCATGCCATAGTAAATTTTTTTTCAGTGATTAAAAACAGGTTGAGAATAAGCTGCTGTGATCTGCTTTTTCCATATTTCAAGATCTTCCGCAGATGTCCGGTCAGCTTTGTCAAAAAATAAATGTTGAATGATTTCAAAACCGCAATAGGCAAAAATTCCCTGATCAGAAGTAAGAGAAAGGGCCGTATTCATCCCTGTTTTTGCATATTCCTCATGAGACTTTCCATGAGTATTGATAATCAAGGCTTTTTTTCCTTTTAAAAGTCCTTTTTGTACTCCCTGGTCATACCGATAGGCAAAGCCATAACTGAAAACACGGTCTATATATCCCTTCATGATGGCAGGCAGTCCCGTCCACCAGATAGGATAAATAAAAGTAATTTGATCTGCCCATGAAATAAAGTCCTGCTCCAGTAATATATCCTCAGATACTTTTCCGGCACGCTGTTCCTGCATGTCTGTTAAAGATAAAACCGGGTCAAAGTTCATCTGATAAAGATCCCTGATTCTAATTTCGTGATGCCCGGATTGAAGAGTTGCTATGACTTGCTGTAAAAGATTATGATTTAAACTGTTTTCGTTGGGGTGTGCATAAATTAGTAAGTGTTTCATTGTGCTGCTTTTAAAATTAATAAGACAAATGTAGAGGAGCAGCTGTGGTAAAAATTGTAAGAAAACGAAATCTGATGATCAGAATTTAGGATTGCAGATGTCCTGTTGAAATTTTAAATATTGGGCAGGCGAAATATTCAGGAAATGTTTGAAATCATGAATAAGCTGGCTTTGATCATAATAGCCGCATTCATCGATGATATGAAACCACTGAACTTTTTCCTGTTTTACAGTCTGTTTTTCGATGGTTTTTATGGCCTTTAAAAAGCGGGTGTAACGGTTAATTTCCTTGATAGAATATCCAAATTGTTCCTTCTGCTTGCGCTGAATATTTCTTTCGGTCTGATGAGTCTGTTCAGCAACAATTTTTATAGGATTTAAATAATCATTTTCAATACTACTCAAAAGCCTGCTGGTATGATCCTGATCCTGTAAATACGGAATACAGAATTCTAAAATATGGTTCACCTGTTCTATAGCAGACTGAAGATAGGAAAGCTCATACCATAAATTGGTGAAGCAATTTTCATCCAGAAGTTGATCAGGATGTTGGGCTGTCTTATGTACAAAAGAAAGTTTTCCAAAAAATCTGAAGAATGCATCATCTTTAAAATTGGCCACGAGAATGGAAGATCCTGCCGGAAGCGTATACTCTAAAGCTTGTCTTACAGGCCCGAAAACAATACATTTATCAACACCAATGATTGTTTTTTCACGCGTAGACATCGATGCCTGTCTCCCAAAGCAGAACAATAACAGGGTTTGATAAGTAGGGAGCAAAGTCTTAGCCACAGCGTCAGCAGAAGTATTTTCAGCAAAATAAAAATGAGTGAATACATTTTCAAATTCCTGGGGAACAGGAATTCTCAATTCATGATATTCAGGTTGCTGTTTCTGCATAATTTTTTATTTGATCAGACTTTTACTCATCTTATAGTTGATGAGGTCAATTCCTTTTACAGTAACGGTCTGTTCAGCATTCACCTTAAACCCCATTTTTTCAAAAAAAGGTTTTGCTGTTTTGCTGACATCAGCACTCAGTTTTGACTCCTCCTGTTGTATTGCTTCCTGCTCTATCTGAGTATACAATGCCTGTGCAATTCCCCGATGCTGATAATCCTTATGTACAAAGAGCAAATCAATATAATTTCCCTGATTCAGAGTACAGAAACCAACTGTTTTATCTCCATGTAGAGCAACTAAAATAAGCTGTTCTTCCATTACTTTTTGCCATCTTTCCTCATTTTCAACACCTGATTTCCAAACTTCCAGCTGCTCGTTAGTATAGTCATCTTTACACACATAAGTAATGGTTTCTGCAAAAAGCAGCTTCATATCAGTAAGATCACCTGTATTTCCTTTTCTGATGATCATACTTTAGGAATGATATATTGTTTTTCATATAATTTCTGCTGTTCTTTATTCAGAAAAGGATAAAAGAGATTCATTTGCAGCAAGGTATAATGGGATATAGCGGCCTCCCGGTCCAATTTTAAAATTAACCTGTTGTGGGTAAGCCAATTATCTGCAATAATGAAAATCTGCTGGATAAGACTGTCCATCATAAATAAAGGAACATCTTTTTTAAAAATATTATTCTTTTGCAAGCCTGAAAATATCATCTGAAATTCTTCCTTTCTACTGGTATGGATTTCTTCATACTGTGATCTTATTTCAGGAATTTCTTTTAGGATATCTACAAAATTCACGAAAATAAACCGGAAAGAATAAAAAATTTCACAGGTTGAAAAAGTAAACTGATAAAGATTTTCCAAAGTATTATCCTCCATCTTTTTCATCCTGTCCAAAAGTTCATCCATTTTCAAAACCAGTTCCTGAAAAAGCAGTTTAATGATATCTTCCGAATGTTTGAAATGATAATGCAAATTTCCCGGACTGATATTGAGATCCGCTGCGATATGCCTTGTTGTAATAGTAGTATAACCTTTCTCATTAAAGAGTTCTAAGGCTTTCAATAAAATTTTTTCTTTGGTTTTCATCTTGTAACAAATATAAGAATATAAGATTTTCCTTAATACTATTTTTAAAATTAGAACATTTGTTCTAATTTTGAGGTATATTTGTAAAGAAAATCCAATCAGTATGGAAGGGAAAAAAATATTTGATTACGAAGAAGCCGGAAAAAAAGAAAATAAAAACGGAATTGATATTCAGGATACTATGGCGAAAGTCCTGCAGATAATCATTGGTTTAATAATGGCCATACTCCATATGTGATGGGAAAAAGAATTTCGTATTGGTTTTTCGTGGGGTTGGCAGTCTGGATACTCATCATTGTATTGAGGAAAAAAGGAATGTATATTCCAGTGATCAATGACTATTTTACTGACTGTATTAGCGTTCCTATGTATTGTTGCCTGATAGAATATATAATGAACAGCTTATTGGGCTTCCACTGGAAACCGGATTTAAAATTTGTTCTCACCTCAGTGCTGTATTTATCTTTTTTATTTGAAGTACTTTGTCCGGGAATATCACATCGGTTTACCGGAGATATTTTTGATGCATTGGCATATGCTGCCGGCGGAACGGCTTATTATTTTTTAAGCTTAAAATATAGATTATCCCCGGCATCAGAGTGACTGTTTTCTTCTATGAGAAAGGCTGTATCTGGGTTTGGGAAAAATCTTTTTTAACCGAAAGAGGGACTGAAGTTTTCTTTTGGCTATTTTTGTGGCAGATTCATCAATATTCACCCTCAATGCATGATAAACTTTTGCAATATATACGTTCAGGACATGAGATAACTCCCGAAGAAACGGAGGCTGTAAAAACCTGTTTTGAACCGGTGCTATTTTCCAGAAATACTGTGATAGAAGAGGAAGGTAAAATACCAGGCTATCTTTATTATATTATTTCAGGATACCTCAGGCTATTTTATATGGATCATAATGGAAATCAGGTAACCACTCATATCAATTGTCCACCCGGTTTTTTTACTTCTTATACTCATTTTATCAACCAAACAAAGTCTGATGATTGTGTAGAATGTATTACAGATTGTGAACTTTTAAGGATTTCCAAAGAAAATCTGGATCATATGGTTGCTCATAGCCGGATGATGAAAGACTTCAGTATTTCTGTTTTCCAACAGTCTATTGCCTACAATGAAAACCGATCCAGAGAATTATCTGCTTTGAGTGCAGAGCAGCGGTACCTTAAGCTTCTGAAGGAATTCCCGGATATCATCCGGCATGTTCCCATTCAGCATATTGCTTCATTTTTAGGGATGAAACCGGAAAGCCTCAGCAGGATCAGGAGAAAAATAATTAACTAACAAAAGTCAAGTGGTTCCGGAAGCAGGAAGGTGAACTTTGTAGCATTAAAATTAATGTAATGACAGAGAATACTTTAAGCCTGGTTTCAGGAGCAAACGGGCACTTGGGAAATAATTTGGTGCGTTTTTTATTGCAGCAGGGAATTCCGGTACGGGCGACAGTACGGAATATAAGAAATAAAAAGCCCTTTGAAGGACTGGATTGTGAGGTAGTTCATGCGGATATAACTGATAAAGCATCATTTGTAAAAGCATTACAGGGTGTAGAGACATTTTATGCTGTAGGTGCTTCATTTAAATTATGGGCCCGGGATCCCCAAAAAGAAATCTATGATGTCAATATCAACGGAACACGAAATACCATTGAAGCAGCTGCAGAAGCAGGGGTAAAAAGAATAATCTATGTAAGCTCTATTGCCGCATTGAATTATACAAAACTCCCAGCTAAAGAAAGCAATGGCTACAATCCGGACAGAAGGGATATGTACTATAATTCTAAAAATGATGGTGAAAAACTTGCTTTTGAACTGGCTGCCAAGCTGGGAATAGAGCTTGTTTCTGTGATGCCTGCCGCTATGATAGGGAGTGAGGCATTTTCACCATTGAATGTTTCATATGGAGTTTTGAAACTTATTCTGAATAAAAAAATCCCTGTAGATACTAAAATAACCTTAAACTGGGTGGATGTAAAGGACGTTGCAGAAGGATGCTATCTTGCTGCCAAAAAGGGAAAACCCGGGGAACGTTATATTCTTGCTAATGAAAAATGCATGAGTATTACAGACACCACTATTTTAGCAAACAGGCTTTATCCTGAACTTGAACTTAAAATACCGGGTTCGGCCCCAAAAGGGATTTTGTTGGGTATCGCTGCCATCATGGAGTTTACAGCCTGGCTGGGTGGAAAGGCTCCGGTACTGACTAGAAAAGATATTGCCATGTTTTCAGGATTACAGCAGGATTTTGATATTTCCAAAGCAAGAAATGAATTAGGATTTAATCCCAAAAAACCAGAACAAGCTGTAAAAGACGCATTAATTTACCTGATGGAAAATCCCCAAATAGTAAAAGAGGTCTGAAACCTCTTTTATGACCATCATTTTAAAGCTGGATAATAGACCCTTTATAAAATTTTGTCATATCATACAGGTCATTGAAATAAAGCTGAAGATTAGTGCTATTTTGGATGTCAGGTTCTTTTAAATATAATTGGTTTTCGGCCAAAACATATAAATCCTGATGGTCAGTTTTTAAATAATCAGAAAGAATATTTTCCTGATCTTTATGAAGTAATGCGGTAACAAATATTCCGTAAATCAAAAACTTATTAAAATTCTGAGAGTTAACAATATAACCCATAGGCTGCTGAGCGTATTTTTCATAATCTGAAAGAATCTGCTGAAAACTTTGTACTTTATCATTAGATGGTATTTCGTAAAAAAGATCTATACCATGGATAAAAAGCTGTGTTTTAGTTTCTTCTGGATCTGAAGGATACTTATGACTGAACCATGAAAAGATGTTCATCATTTCTTCCCGGGTAAGCTCATCTACGGATTCTTTTATCTTTTCTTTAATCGTTTCAAGCTGGGCAGTATCGGTTGTTTGCAGGAAATTCATAATGCTCTCTTCTTCCTGACAGAGCTTATTGTATAAATTAATTTTAGCAATATTAGGGTTGGTTTTTATAAAATGAAGTTGTTCTGCCATATTTTTTTACCCAACATTTTTATGAATTTGGTAATTAAAGATACAAAATATGCAGATATTTCAATGAAAAAATAATATGTATTAAATTGTATTAATCAATCGTCTGATATAATGCTATTCTGTTTCCTTCGGAGTTTTCAAATTCTGTAGAGTAAAATCCTGTTTTTAGTCAATCCCAGTGAATACAACAGTTTTACCAGTACATTGACCAGACATTTTTACTGATAGAAAAAGAAAAGTTTAAAAAAAATAGATAGACCTATCTATTTTTTAATTAACTTTGTAAAAATTTTCAGGATGAAAAAAGAAAAAGTTAGAGACAGGATCATCAGGGTAGCTTCGGATCTTTTCTATAAACAAGGTTATAATTCGACCGGGATTAATCAGATTATTGCAGATGCTGATATTGCAATTGGTTCTCTGTATAATCATTTTTCATCCAAGAAAGAGCTCTTACATGCCTATCTTATTAAAGAAGAGCTGACCTGGTTTGAAGGTGTTGAAAAATGTGTTGAAGGAATTTCCCATCCTAAAGAAAAAATAGAGGCTTTAATAGATTACAGGATAAAGCTTCAAAAATCTTCCAGGTTTTCCGGATGTCATTTTATTAAAATTATCTCCGAAATAGGCGACACTAATCCCATTGTGTCCGATTTTGTAAAGAAACACAAAGAAAAACAAAAAGAGCTTATTAGAACATTGGTGGAACAAAGTGAGCTACCGGATACTGATCTTGTGGCAGAAACTATTTTTCTACTTATTGAGGGCGCTGTTGTTACCTCAACCATCCATAAAAATACGGACTCTTTCGATCATGCTAAAAAAATTATTCAGGGAATTCTTGACTAATTTTTTTGGCATTTAAAAAATAGATATATCTATATAATTATGAATTCTAAATACTTGAAATTGTTGATTGTACTTTCGGGGCAATTACTAACCATTATGGATATTTTTATTATTAATGTATCCATTCCTTCTATCCAGCGGGATATTCATGCCTCCAATGGAGAAATGCAGCTGATGATCTCCTCTTATCTTATTGGGTTTGCTTCTTTTCTTATTACAGGAGGAAGAATGGGGGATCTGTATGGCAGGAAAAAGGTCTTCATATTAGGGTTGATGTTTTTTATGCTGAGCTCTGTAGGCTGTGGGATTTCAGGCAGTTCCGGACAACTCATCACCGCCCGTTTTATACAGGGAGTAAGCGCTGCTTTGATGGCTCCTCAGGTTCTGTCTATGATACAGATCCTGTTCCCGGGTCATGAAGAAAGAACAGAAGCGATGGGATGGTACGGAATAACCATTGGTATCGGAACGATTGCAGGACAGTTTTTCGGAGGCTATTTTTCATCATTATCCTTTATGCAGGAGCCCTGGAGGCTGATCTTTCTGATGAATGTGCCCATCTGCATTTTATCTGTTTTTTTAAGCATAAAAATATTGGATGAATCTAAAACCCCGGTAAAAAATACCTTTGATATTTGGGGTGTTACAGCTCTTTCTGCCGGCCTTTTTTGTTCTACATACGCTTTAACGATGTCTGAACACGAGGGAGTTACTGTCAGAAGTATGGTCCTTCTTCTTATCTCAGGCTGTATTCTTACTTATTTTATTAAAAATCAGAAAGGAAAAATGAAAAAAGAACGTCCTTACCTAATTGATTTTCAACTGTTCAGATATAAGAATTTCAGCCTGGGAATCTGGGCGGTGGTCTTTTTTTTTATCATGCTTGATTCCTATTTTTATATTGTCTCCCTTTTTTTTCAGGATGGATTAGGAATCAGTCCGCTGAATGCCGGTGAGATTATTGTTTTTCAAGGGTTAGGTTTTATTTTGGCTTCTCTTTTTTCTGCAAAACTGGTTTTAAAATACGGAAAGAATATATTACTTGGGGGCTTGGGGCTGATCATCAGTATTCTTATTGTACAGACTTTTTTATTCAATACACAAACACCTTTTTATCTTTTTTATCTCCTGTTGTTTTTACATGGAGTAGGAGTAGGATCTGTTATTCCTTCCCTTGCCAATATGGCATTGTCAGGAATTTCTGAAACCCTTGTGGGGAATGCATCCGGGGTGTATAATACTTTTCAGCAGGTGGCAGCGATCATCGGAATTATTGCAGTGGGCGGTGTTTTTTATTATTTTCTGGGAGAGCAGCCGTCACAGCAGGATTATCATGATGCTTTTTTAATGGCTATTGTCATCAATATTGTATGTCTGGTTTTTGTGGCAGCCTCTATTTTTATGCTTCCTGAGCATATCCTCCCGAAAAATAAGATGATAAAGAATCATTAAGCACTATTTTGAATGGTCTGAAGCAATTTTAGCCATATTTCGGGTGATTTCAGTCGGTGAATGGCAGTCACAGTTGCTGAAACCGATCACATACATATCTTTACCCGGAATGTAAATACCCATACTTTTGAATCCAAAAATGCTTCCGCCGTGCTCCCGGTCCGGAATGCCATTAGTATCTTTCAGATGCCATCCATATCCATAAGTAAATTCTTCACCGGAATTGAGTTTGTACTTTTGAAATGCCTTTTGGGTTTCTTTACTGTTTAACAGAATATTCTGGTTTAAAGCCTGCTGCCATTTCAGCATATCATCCACAGTGGACATTAATGAGCCTGAAGAAAAAGGAACACTAAAGCTGATTATTGTTTTGTTGACAAATCCAGATTCTTTCTTATGATATCCATAAGCCCTTTTGGGAATAAGTTTTCTATCAGAAGCATAATAGGAATTCGACATTCCTGTCTTGTCAAAAATATTTTTCTTGATGAAATTTTCATAAGTATCTCCTGAAATAAGTTCTATAATATATCCTAAAATCACATAACCGGAGTTATTGTATTCAAATTTTTCTCCCGGAGTAAAATCAACAGGTTCATTTTTGAAAAAATCTACCATTTCTGAAGGTTTCATTTCTTTCTGGGCAATGCCGGAAAGAGATTTCATCTTTGTAAAATCCTTAATTCCTGAAGTATGGGTCAGAAGATGATGGATACTTATTTGGTCTCCCCCAGGATAATCTTTGAGATATTTTGAAACAGGATCATCTACAGAAAGTTTCCCCTGCTGTTCCAGCATCAGAATGGCTACTGCTGTAAACTGCTTGGTCATTGATCCGATTTGAAAAACCTGGTCCGGGGACATATTGACATTAAGCTCCAGATTGGCTTTTCCAAAAGCTTTCCGATAAAGGGACTTTCCATGTTGGGTGATCATAAATACACCTCCCGGCTCATTTTTATTTCCAAATTCAGTTTGAATCAGGCTGTCAATTTTCTTTTCAACCTTTTTTTCAAGGGCTTGAGCACCCATCTGACTGCTAAAGAATACAAGTAGTATAAGAGCGGTTATAAGTTTTTTGATAATCATATTGATTTGTATTATGCTATACAAAGATATAAATTATTTTTATTACCATGTTATACAAAATAGTAATTTGTGTTTTTTAATGATTTAAAATAAGATAATGATTTTCAAAGGTATTGAAGAGAGGATTTATTTTTCTACAGATATTAATAGCATCATTGGTCTGCGAAGTTCCTCTTTCATTTCCGGAATTTCCTTCAGCATGGTGTGACTAGGCTCAGGTTCAATAATTTCTCTGATCTTAAAACCGTGCTTTAATAAAGTATTGAGATAAGAGGTTAAAGTCCTGTGGTATTTGATGACATTTTCTCCTAAAAAGGTGGTGTTTCTTTTCCCTTCGATAAAATACCGGTCAACGGGCCAGCAGACTTTTTCCCCATCTTTATCGTATACCCAATCCTGGCCTCCTTCAGCAGTAAAAACAGGATGTTCTACTGAAAACACAAAACGGCCTCCTGAAACCAGCCAATGATAAATATTTTGAGCAAGAGCCTCAAATGATTCCACATAATGAAGGGTCAGCGAACTTAAAATAAGGTCAAATTTTTCAGCAGGATATTCCACATCTTCCAATGCTTTTCTTTCATAGTGAATACCTTCCAGGTTGTTGATCTCTTTAGCTTTAGCAAGCATTTTCTCCGAAAGGTCAATCCCAATAACAGATTTTGCCCCATTTTCCATAGCATAGCGGCAGTGCCATCCGAATCCACAACCCAGATCGAGGACCTTTTTTTCTTTACAATCTGGTAGCATATTTTTCAGAGCATGCCATTCTCCTGCTCCTTCTAAGCCTAATTGTGACCGTAGCATCTGTTCATACTGGTCAAAAAAAGCCGGGTTGTCGTATTTATTTTCTTTCATAAGGATAGAATTGGGTTTATTGTGAGCAGATGCCTGAAGTCAAATTACAGTAATTATTTAAAAAATTATATGAAATGACTTTACTTTTGAGTGTTGCGCATGGCTTTAATGAGCCTGTCTGTTCTCTTATCTGCTCTGGCATTATTTAAAGAAACAACCGCCCATATAGCAGCGGGAAGCCAGCCGATTAAGGTAATCTGTAAAATCAGGCAGATAATTCCGGTGATGATTTTTCCACGAACCATAAAGGATAAGAAGGGAAGTAAAATGGCTAGTAACATGGTGTAAGGTTTTAATTAATAATAAATTTCTAATGAGACTGAGGATCAAAATAGGCTTTAAAAGTAAGTGGATCTTCAATCTTATCTTCCACTTCTTCAAGATATTCTAAATATTCTTCCTGATGTTTTTCCATATAAATAAGTACAACGGCAAGATTCACATATAAATTTTTGTCGTTTGAACCTAAATCTAATGCCTTCTTTAAATAGTGCAAAGCCGTTTCATTTTCTCCCATATCAGAATAAATAGCTCCAATATTGATTAAAGCGGATGTGTTTTCTGGCTCAATAAGTAAAATTTCATCCAGTTCTTTGATTAATAAATCATTTAAAGTATCCCAATGGTCTTCATTCTCCCATCTTTTAGCCTGGAGTTTTTTTACATTTTCTAATCTTGATGTTATATTGCTCATTATTTAAAATTACAGAATGAATACTTATGTTGTAATCTACAAATTTAGCTTTCTTAAAATAAATCTTTTAGGGTTTTGTGGGTGAGAAGAAGTTGATTAGTACTTTTGTTAAAAAGAATTAAACGAGATACATTTTTGATTGAATCCTGAACTATTTTAAAAAATCAGGATAGGTACAGGGCTCGAACCTGCGTCATCCCGGGTGAAGAGCCGGGTGCTCTACCACTGAGCTAACCTATCCTTTTATTTTTTCTTTTCAGAGTTTTCCTGAAAAATATTTATTCTGTCTCAAAATTTTGGACAAAAAAGGATTGGTAACCATTACCCCATGTACCAGTTCCGGTGTTGGCTTAAACTGACTGACTTCCTGAAGTCGTGGAGCGATCCAGCCTGAGTTCTCCGGATCAATACCTGCTTCTTTACACGCATTCACAATCATTTCCTTATTGCAAAAAATTCTTTCCTGAAAAACTTCCCAGGGTAAAGGTACTATATTCCATACTTCCGTATTAGGATCAATCTTTCCACCGGTAGAGAGATGCCATGCAATAACATCGGCAGCCATCAGACGCATTACCTTTCCAAAGCAGATGTCGTCAAGAATAGAATCCATACCTAATGCATAAATGAGATTCATCCAGTTGTCTCTGGCTTTATTCCAGGCACCGACTGTATTGTTCCAGGTCGTAGAATCGTTACCTTTCTTTACAGCCATTGTTTTTCTGTTAATATCATTTTCATTCCAGAGTTCTTCAAGAAATGTTGAGATGTCCTCAAGAATAACCGTCCATTTTCCTAAGAGTTTACCTTTTTGCTCATCGGTCAGATGCAGCAAAACTTCTTTGTCTGAATAAATATAGGAAATAGCCAACCAATTTGTTTCTTCAGAATATATTTTACATCTATTGAACAGCATTTCGCATATTTCGTCGAACGGTCTGTCCTGGCTATGATTGGTAAATACATTTCTTAGATTACTGCGGGCATTAAAATAAGCAATAAAGCAGGCTGCATTTAAATCACTGCTAAAATCCTCAAAACTGATGGTATGGGAAAGACCATGTTTGGCAATTTTTTGAAGCTCTATTTTTTTCGATTCATGAATGAATTTATGAAGTCTTATTTCAATACGTTTTAGAAGCCTCCATTTCTTATTGTAATTTCTTTTGGAAATATCCAATCCTGCTAGTTTTCGCAAATCTTTATTCAGACGGTCACTTTTGAAATCATTCTGACCCACTATTTTGTGGATCAATGGTGAAGCTTCATTCAGAAACGTTTCAATTTTGTCTGTTGTGTTGTAACCTGAATTTTCTTTTTCATTAACTTTAAAGATCTCAATAGCTTTTTTGATTTGCTTTTCTGCTCCTATCGCAGTGCTAAATGTTTGCAGCATTGAAGTATAGCCATGAACACTGTTCTTTAGGGAACGACTGGCTGCCTTATTTAAAGTGGTAAGCTGATGAACTGCTAAATGGTTTTTCATCAACTCAACGATCATTTCCGCAACATCTTCGGGACGAAGGCGAGCGTCTAAGGTGTTGTAAAGTTGTTTTACATTCAGCATCATGATTTTAATATATTTATCACTTTTTAACGAAATTCTATGTTTATTTGATTAAGATCTTCTTCTTTGGTTTCAATCAATTTACCATATAAGTCTGTATAAGTAGCTTTAAGCTTATATCCTCCAATTTTCTCCCTAATTTCATTAAATATTTTTAGTTTTTCAATATAATCAAATCCCTTAGAGTCTTCTGTTATGGAGATTTCTAAAATTTTCATAAAACCATCTTTTGAAATAATATTTTGATCACTACTTTTTCTTCCTGAATATGCATATACAGCAGGAAGAGAAAGGCTATTAATTAACTCATAAAAATCAGCAACTTCCTTTTTTTCAATTTCATTATATGTTTTAAATTCATTAATGATTAAAGGTCCTACCCCCACATTATGAAGATGGATTTTCAAAGAGTTTTTAGATAATTCAAAAGAGAATAAACCTAAAGGCCTAACATTCTCATACATAATGTTTTTGCTTCTATTATCTTCAATACTAGAAATTTTTAAAGTTAAATAACCTACTAATACTAAATTGAAAATAGTTAAGATTGGATTTAAAACTCCTCCAAAATAATCTCCAAATTGTCCCCATTTTTCAGGATCTTTTGAAATTCCATTGCCAGCTAAATTACAAGCATATACTCCAACAACAATTAGTATACACATTACGACAAACACTAATATTGTTGAGAGAAAGTCTTTTGTTTCTTTATCCATTATGATTATTAGTTTTTTACTTACTCGAAATTCTTTTCTCTGAAGGGAATAAAGGCAATATATCTTTAAATCAATTCTTCTAACATTTTATTTGTTTTCATCAGTTTCCCCTGAGGAATTTGATGATTAAGATAAGTAAAAAATAAATTGGTCACCCATTTATTTTCAATATGGTGAATATAATAAGCACTGATCAGTCCGAAATCATCAGAAATATAAGCCGGTAAGTCTGATGGTCCTATCATTCTGAATGTTGATATGAAAATTTCCTTTCGGATATTGCTTACCTGATCTTCTGTTTCTTCGTCAGTTATTTTTTCGTCAATCGTTTGATAGGCTTTCATCCATACATCCGAAAATTCAGGAAGATCTCTTTTATCCAGAAGATCATCAATGTATTCAGTATTTACATGAATGAAAGCTGTTTTTAAGGCATCCTTAAAAACAGCTTCAAATTGATTAAGTTCTTGTATCATATTCAAGAAATAGAGATTATCCGAAAGCTCTTTTCAATAAGCTCTCTACTTTTGGTTCACTACCTCTGAAATCTTTATACAGTTCCATGGGATCTTTCGTTCCGCCGGAGGAAAGAAGGACTTTGTACTGAGCTGCAATCTCCGGATTGAAAATTCCGTTTTCTTTAAAATACTGGAAAGCATCAGCATCCAGTACTTCTGCCCATTTGTAAGAATAATATCCCGCAGAATATCCACCCTGAAAAATATGGGAGAAACTTGGGCTCATTGCTGTTTCAGAATTCGTAGGGTAAAGTGTAGTTGCCTGGGTATATTTATCTTCAAACTCCTTTACCGTCTCATGTGCTAATTCTCCAACTTTAGTATGGTAATTCATATCCAGAAGCCCGAACCCAATCTGTCTCAGGGTTTGATATCCTTCCATAAAGTTTTTAGACTGTTCAATCTTTTCAATTTTTTCATCAGGAAGAACTTCACCCGTTTTGTAATGCTTCGCAAAAGTTTTTAAGAACTCAGGTTCATAGCAGAAATTTTCCAGGAATTGGGATGGAAGCTCCACGAAGTCCCATTTTACAGAAGTCCCCGAAAGAGAAGGATATTGCGTATTGGCCATCATTCCGTGAAGAGCATGTCCAAATTCATGGAATAAAGTAGTCACCTCCTGGAATGTTAATAGACTAGGAGTGTCCTTTGTTGGTTTACTGAAATTGCAGACAATAGAAATATGCGGACGTGAATTTTCCCCGTTCTGTTGATATTGATTTTTGTAGCTTGTCATCCATGCACCTGCTCTTTTACCCTTTCTTGGGAAATAGTCAACGTAAAGCAGAGATTTATAAGTGCCATTTTCTTTTACTTCATATACCTTTACTTCTTCATGGTATTTCGGAATATCATTTCTTTCCTCAAATGTTAATCCGAAAAGTTTTCCAGCCAATCCAAAAACAGCATCCTGTACCTGATTTAAAGGGAAATAAGGCTTCAGTTCTTCGTCATTCAGGTCAAATTTCTGTTTACGAAGTTTTTCAGCGTAAAAAGCATGGTCATAACCTTGCATATCCTCAATACCATCAGCTTTAGCCAATAGTTTTAATTCTTCGATTTCTTTATCAGCGTAAGGTTTTGCTTTGGTTAAAAGTTCATTTAAGAAATCAAAAACCTTCACCGGTGATTTGGCCATTCTTTCTTCAAGAACAAAATCAGCATAATCCTTATACCCTAGAAGCTCAGCTTTTTGCTGTTTTAAAGTTAAAAGTTCTTTGATCATATTTTGGTTATCAAACTCACCACCATCAAAAGATTTTTTGCCATTGGCCAATGCCAGTTCCTTTCTCAGTTCACGGTTTTCCGCATAAGTCATGAACGGGATATAGCTTGGATATTGCAGCGTAACAACCCAGCCTTCCAGATTTCTCTCTTTGGCTTCCTCTGCATATTGATCAATAATAGCTTCAGGGATACCTGCCAAATCTTCTTTATGGGTAATGTGCTTGAAATAAGCATTGGTAGAAGCTAATACATTTTGTCCGAACTGCAGGGATTTTAGAGAAAGATCCATGCTGATCTTTTTTAATTTTTCCTTGTCCTCTTCATTCAATAAAGCACCACTTCTTACAAAACCTTTATAGGTTTCATTCAAAAGCATTTTTTGTTCTTCATTGAGGTTATATTTTTCCTTTTCGTCGTATACTTTTTTAATTTTACTGAAAAGAGCTTCGTTCTGAGAAATCTTTGAAGAATATTCCGTTAAAATAGGAGAAACTTCCTGAGCAATCTGCTGGATTTCATCACTTGTTTCTGCGGAATTTAAATTGAAAAATATATTGGAAACAACATCCAGCTGCTCGCCAGAATACGCTAAAGCTTCAATTACATTTTCAAAAGTAGGTGCCTCAGGATTATTAACAATTGCATTGATCTCCTCCTCAGATTTTTGGATTAATTCTTTAAAAGCAGGAAGATAATCTTCATTTTTAATCGAAGTAAACGGTGCAGAATGATATGGAGTGTTAAATTTCTCAGTTAAAATATTCATTTTTTGATTTTAATTAAAGTTAAATGTAGTAATTCATCAGGAATCACAGCTCAAAAGCTCAAAAATAATGCCTGAATAACAAGTTATGACAAAAATACTTATCTTTAAATAATCTTGTCATATGGAAAGTGGGGGTGATGGTAGAATATTTAATTTTGAAGACAGATTTAAACATTGTCAGGAAATAAATAACCCAAATATATAAACTATGAAAACACTCTTAAAAATTATCGGAATCATCATTCTGTTGATTGTTGTATACGCTGTTATCGCAATGCTGGCTTTCAGCAAAGACTATCATTTTGAAAAATCTGTTGTTATTAAAGCTCCAAAAGAAAAAGTATGGTCACATGTAGGTTCTTTAAAAGAATATAATGTATGGGATCCTTTTTCCAAAGCAGATAAAAATATAGTGATTACGTATTCAGGCGATGGTGATAAAATAGGAGATTCCTATCACTGGAAAGGAGATAAAAATGTGGGCGAGGGAGAACAGGCGATTACTGAAATGGTACCTAATGAAAAAATGGTCACCAAACTTCACTTTATCCAGCCTTTTGAAGGAAATGCCAAAAGTACCTTTATACTAACACCTGAGGGTAATGGAACAAAAGTAACCTGGATGATTGATAATGAACTCAATACAATGATGAAGATTATGAAGCCTATGATGGATAATAATATGAATAAAATGTTTGGACAGGGACTTGATGGCCTGAAACAGATATCAGAAAAATAAAACATAAGCCTTGTAAATCTTACAGGGCTTTTTTATTGCATTAGAGATTGGTACCTACGATGTTGGGATAGGGGACATTTGTTTTTTTATGAAGAAATGAAAATATAAATTATTATGAGAAAAATATTATCTTTATATAAAGATTCGATTTATGGAGAAGATTGTATTTGAAAAAAGTGATATCAGAGACTTCGTAAAAACTACCATTACAGAGAAAATTGAAAAACTTAAAAAATTTATTGAGTTTACTCTGGAAGCAAGCCGTGACATCAAAAAAACTCCGAAATATGACAGCATGAGAGAAGAAATGCAGGAGGAAATTTACCAGATGCAGCGACAATTGGGAGCTTTGAATGATCTTAAAAGAAATATGGCAAAAGTTCTTAACACAAGTACAGAAAGAGCACAGCTGGGATCATTGGTGATTACCAATAAAGCCCGTTTTTATATTTCAGTTTCATTAGGTGAATTCTTTTTTGAAGGAGACCGTTTCTACGCCATTTCACCCGAAAGTCCAATGGCAAAAAAGATAATGGGGATGAGGGCCGGAGATGAATTTGTACTAAATAAAATTCATCAAAAAATAGTGGAAGTACTCTAAGAAGGGACCTTAATGATGAAACCATAACTATCCACAATACCCATGAAATTCGGTAATTTAAGAACAAACAGAATCAATCAATGGATCATTATCCATTTGCGTTATCTGGTGGGCTTCGCTTTTTTGCCATCAGGATTAACCAAATTAATAGGGAATAGGTTCACCCGTATTTCAACAGAAAATCCAATAGGTTACTTTTTTGAAGCATTGTACCAATCCGGTTTCTACTGGAACTTTTTAGGATGGGCACAAGTGATCACAGGAGTTTTACTGATGACCCAGCGTTATGCGACTCTTGGGGTCTTAGTATTTTTCGCAATATTAACTAATATCTGGGTGATTACACTTAGTCTTTCATTCTCCGGAACCTGGATAATCACTTCTTTAATGATGCTTGCTGTTTCTATTTTATTGATATGGGACGGGCATAAATTGCTTCCAATTTTTAATTACAACAAATCGGGTATCGTTAAGGAATATCCTGATCCCGGCCCTATCTGGATTATTGCAGGAATGATATATGCTTTCAGCTTTATTGTGCTGTATATGCTGGATCCGTTATACGGAGCTGTATATGAAAAATGGCTGGTTAAAGTGTTTGCCGCAGCGATTTTGCTGACCTTCATTATAAGCAATTACAAAGCATACAAAAATCATAGGTTGGCATTAAAAACCTGATCTTTTAAATGCCGGAGATTGGATCTCATATTGTAAATTTGCAGTTATGAACAAAGCAGAAATAGTAAAAGAAATCATAGAACAGAGGAGAAGTACTTTTCCAAAAGATTATACAGACGCAGAAATTTCCCAGGAGGTTATTGATGAAATTCTAAGTTCGGCAACATTTGCACCCAATCACAAACGTACAAAACCTTGGCGTTTCAAAATATTTAAAGGGGAAGAAAAGGCAAATCTGGCTTCAGAAATGCAGGCTATCTATAAAACTACGCAGCCCGAACAGCTTTTCTTAGAGAAAAAATATAATGATATCGGTTTTAAAATCAACAAAGCTGATGTGGTAGTTTCCATTGTTGTTAATTTCAGCGGAATGGTTCCGGAATGGGAAGAGGTTGCAGCTACCTCAATGGCTGTTCAGAATATGTATCTTACCTGTACGGCCCATAATATAGGATGCTACTGGAGCTCTCCAACAATTGTTGACCTTCTGAAGGAATCTTTAACCATAGAGGAAAACCAAAAGTGTTTAGGGCTTTTCTATATGGGAAAAGTGGATTAATGAATCATTTTTGATGAGGTGATAATGAATGAGTGAAAAAAATATCAAATTATCCCATTTTCAAATTACCAAATTGAAAAATTTGTTTTATCTTTGCACTCTTAAATATTTAACTGGGACGAGTTCCCGTAAAATTCAAACATTATGTCAGTAAAAATCAGATTACAAAGACACGGTAAAAAAGGTAAGCCTTTTTTCCACATCGTGGTTGCAGATTCTAGAGCAAGAAGAGATGGTAGATTCATCGAAAAACTAGGAACTTACAACCCAATTACTAACCCTGCAACTATTGAATTAAACGTTGATTCTGCTGTACAGTGGTTAAACAATGGTGCTCAGCCTACTGATACTGCCAGAGCTATCCTTTCTTACAAAGGTGCCCTTTACAAAAAACACTTACAAGGTGGTGTAGCTAAAGGTGCTTTTGACGAAGCTGAAGCTGAAAAAAGATTTGCTGCTTGGGTAGACGCTAAAGATGCTAAAGTACAAGGTAAAGTAGAAGGTTTATCTAAAGCTCAGGCTGACGCTAAGAAAGCTGCTTTAGATGCTGAAGTTAAAGTAAACGAAGCTAGAATTGCTGCTGTTGCACAAGCTGATGCTGATGCTAAAGCTGCTGAGGAAGCTGCTAACGCACCTGCTGAAGAAGTTGTTACTGAAGCTACAGAAGGAGAAGCTCCTGCTGCTGAAACTGAAGAAAACACTGAAGCTTAATAAACAAATCCTGTTATGCGTAAAGAAGATTGCTATTTTTTAGGTAAAATCACACGCAGACATGGACTTGCGGGTAACGTTATCCTTAAATTGGATACCGATCAGCCCAAGCTTTACAATAAATTGGAATCAATATTCGTTGAAATCAACGGATTATTGGTTCCATTTTTTATTGAAAAATCCTCCTGGAGCAAATTAGATGCTTTAAATCTTGCTTTTAAAGGCTCCTCAGAATCTCTGGTAGATCAGGTTTTAGGTAAAAGTGTTTACCTTCCGCTTGCTACCCTTCCTCCACTTTCAGGAAAACAATTCTATTATCACGAAATAATAGGGTACAATATCCTTGATGAAAATGATAACGACTGTGGAGTAATACGATCTGTAAACGATCAGACTGCCCAAAATTATTTCATTCTTGGATTTGAAGGCCGTGAAATTGTGATCCCTCTTATCAAAGACTGGATCCTGGAGGTAAACAGAGAAGAGAGATTTATTAAAATGCAATTGCCGGAAGGCCTGATGGACGTTTTCCTTGTTCCGTCAAAAAAAGATGAATAATCTGTTTTCAGAAATTATATCTGAACTTATTCTCTTTCCTGTTTACTTACTAAGAAATATTTCCCTGAACTTTTTTGTATAGGACCAGAAACAATAGTTTTATGTATATGATCAATGCTGTGCTCCGATGCGGAACCATGACTTCAAAAGCTTAAAATATAACTAATTCCCAATTGCCGGGAGTAAATATTTCTGTACAATTTTATCAGTCTGGGGATGGGTGTATGACGTATTATAGGCTCTTGCTACAGGGACATTTCTGGTGATCTATGAAAAATCTAGTTAAATAACTTTCTGAATTCTCCCGGAGACTGATTCGTCTTCTGTTTGAAGAGTTTGCTGAAAGACTGTGGATGTTCAAATCCCAGTTCATAAGCAATTTCACTCACAGATAAACTTGTAGTACTCAAACGTTCTTTAGCAGAATCAATTAATTTATTCTGAATATGCTGCTGTGTGTTTTGCTGAGTATGAAGACGAAGCAATGTCCCAAGATAATTGGGGGAGATATTCATCTGTTCGGCAATACATTTCACAGAGGGAATGCCATTTTCGAGGAGATTTCCGCCTTCAAAATATTGAGAAAGAATATCTTCAAATTTAAATAACAATTCGTGACTTGACTTTTTTCTGGTAAAAAATTGCCGTTCATAAAAACGTTCAGAATAAATCAGTAATAATTCAATCTGAGCAATGATAAGCTCCTGCGTAAATCTGTCGGTGTTTGACTGATATTCTCTTTCAATATTTTTAAGAATATTAACAAGGATTTCCTCTTCTTTATCAGAAAGGAAAAGAGCCTCCTTCACCTGATAACTAAAGAAGTCATAAGTTTTTATTTTTTTGGTTAATGAAGTATTCCACAGAAAATCAGGATGAATAAGCAATAAAAATCCGGTAGGCTCCACTTTAACATCGGGATTGATTTCAAGGCTTAAAAACTGCTGTGGTGAAACAAAACACAGCACTCCGGAATCGAAATCATATTGCTGTTGTCCATAATTGAATTTTGGACTGACATTCTTTTTCAAACCAATTGAATAAAAATTCTGAATCCATTTCAGTTCTTCATAATCTACAGCATAACGCACTTTGCTGTAATCTATTAAACTGATCAGCGGATGTTCAGGATTCGACAGACTACAGAAAGCATGAAAATCTGAAATAGAGTTAAAGCGGACAGGCTGTTTCATAATAGCGAAGTTAATTGTTTTTTGTAAAAAGTATAATCAATGGTTTTAGAAAACCTTTAGCTCCAATCTGACCAACTTTTGTAGGACATCTGAACGGAGCTGAAGGTCATTATTACAAGGTTAAATCGCTGTTGAAACTGTCAGATGTTCCCATTTTTCAGCATCTTTCTTTAAAATATCAATTTTATTATTCAGAAACTCCACCGTTCCTACACCTAATAATAAATGTACCGGAGGATTTTTCTCTTTACTGATCTGGATCAGGACGTCAGCTGCTTTTTCAGGATCATTAGGCTGGTTTCCATTGATTTCATTAAGATGAGCCTGTTCTGAATTTCTTGCCGCTTCATAAGCTTGAATAGGATTAGAAGGCGTTTTTGCAGAGTCTTTAGTTAAAAAATCTGTACGGAAATATCCAGGATAAACAACGGTAGCGTGAACTCCGAAGTCTTTCACTTCTTCAGCCAATGCCTCTGTAAATCCGGCAACAGCAAATTTTGTAGAACAATAGATTCCCCAGCCCGGAAAATTGGCGGAATATCCGCCTACCGAAGATATATTGAAGATATTTCCTGATCTTTGTTTACGGAGATAAGGCATGGCATTTCTGATCACATTCAATGTTCCGAAAACATTCACGGCATAATTTTCTCTTGACTCTTCATCAGTAAGCTCTTCAAGGGTTCCGATTTGTCCGTAGCCTGCATTGTTGACAACCACATCGATTCGTCCAAAATGATCAACTGTTTTTTCAATGGCAGATTTTATGTCGTTGTTGTCTGTGATGTTGACGCTCAATGGAAGGAAATTTTCTGAAGTTTCTCCAATGGTTGAGAAAAGGGATTCAACGGTTCGGCTGGTGGCAGCAACCTGAAATCCTTCGGATAGTAATTTTTTTACCAACTCAAATCCTAAACCTTTTGAAGCTCCTGTTACGAACCATACTTTTTTTGTTTCCATTTTTAAATAATTTCTTTGTTTAAATGATGATACAAAGATGGAAACTTGCGAAAAGGAAAATGTATCCAAATCGGGGAATGATGTATCTAAATCGTGGATGATGATTATATCTGCTTCAAATTTCTAAATTTATTCTGCGGTTAACAGATTATTAATACTTGAGAATTTTGAATATAAAATATCCCACATTATAGAATATTATATAAAAATAAAGCGAAGAAAATTGATAAATGATAAGTTGAACTGTTAGAAAAAAGAATAGAACTGCTATTTTTTATGAAGTGGAAATAAAATAGTGAGATAAATGTGAATTGATATTAAAGCATTGGTTTCTAGTTATTTGTTATTTTTTAATTCATGAATTTAGGTATATAAATTTATGAATCTATAGAGTATTCACTTGGATCATCACATCGGTTTATGCATCTTTGCTTCAAGGTAAAAACACAGCATTTATATTTTTGTATGTGTACAGTACAAAAATGTAAATATTAAAATCCTACGTGAGTTAATGAATGAATTAAAAAGTTAGAGTAGTGATCACCAAAAGTAATTTATTATGTTGTAAGTAAACAAAGTTTGTTTGAAACCATTAACGATGTCAGGGAATGAATTCTAAGTGAATAAGACAGAGCTAATGATGAACTTGAGGAATCAGAATTATCATTTAAAAACTAAAAACTAATAACTATTTTCCATACATAAGAGCCCTGTTCTTATGAAAAAACAAGAATAAGTCAGCTTATTCCTCTAAAAAGTGATATGATGTGAGTGTACCAGGTTCAAGTCAGGACAAATTTTATGAAGTTCAAGATATTAAAATTATACTTTAGAAACGAATGCAGAAGAGTGAAAAAGATAATTTTACTGAACAGAAAGTTTAATTACCTGATAAATGATTTTTAAAGACAGCGTAACCATTAAGTTGCGCTGTTTTTTTGTAACTTTGCAAACATTAATTTTTATACAAAAATTTATCATCAACAAATGAAAAAGCAGACGATCAAAGAAATCCTGAAGGATTACAAGAAAGTATTACATCATGACATTACAGTTTACGGATGGGTAAGAACCTTCCGTGCTAATCGCTTTATTGCACTTAATGATGGATCTACTATTAATAATTTGCAGATAGTTGTTGATTTCGAAAATTTTGATGAAGAGGTTATCAAGAAAATCAGTACTGCTTCTTCCCTTAAAGTGGTAGGTGAAGTAGTAGAGAGCCAGGGTGCTGGCCAAAGCGTTGAGATTATTGCTAAAAAGATCATCGTTTTAGGAGATAACTTTACTGAAGAGCTTCAAAGTACGATTCTTCAACCTAAAAAACACAGTTTAGAAAAGCTTCGTGAGCAGGCTCACTTAAGATTCAGGACCAATTTATTCGGGGCTGTTTTCAGAGTGCGTCATGCAGTGAGCTTTGCCGTTCACTCGTTTTTTAATCAGAATCAGTTCTTCTACATCAATACACCTGTAATTACCGGTGCAGATGCAGAAGGAGCCGGAGAAATGTTTGGAGTTACCAACTTTGATCTGGAAAATATGCCAAGAACAGAAGAAGGTGATATTGATTTCTCACAGGATTTCTTTGGTAAAAAAACGAATCTTACGGTTTCAGGACAGCTTGAAGGAGAAACTGCAGCCATGGGATTAGGAAGAATTTATACATTCGGACCTACTTTCCGTGCTGAAAACTCTAATACAACAAGACACCTTGCTGAATTCTGGATGATTGAGCCGGAAGTGGCCTTCAATAACCTGGAAGATAACATTGACCTTGCTGAAGATTTCTTAAAATATGTGATTCAGTATGTGCTGGATAACTGTAAAGATGATCTGGAGTTCCTGGATAAGCGTTTTGAAGAAGAACAGAAAACAAAACCTGAGAAGGAAAGAGCAAAAGAAGGTCTTATTGAAAAACTTCAGAATGTGATTGCTAAGCGTTTCAAGCGTGTAAGCTATACAGAAGCTATTGAGATTTTATTAAACTCAAAAGAAAATAAAAAAGGCAAATTCGCGTATCCCGTTGAAAAATGGGGAACAGATCTTCAATCTGAACATGAGAGATATCTTGTTGAAAAACATTTTGAAAGCCCGGTAGTATTATTTGATTATCCAAAGGAGATCAAAGCTTTCTATATGAAACTGAATGACGACAACAAAACTGTTGCGGCAATGGATGTTCTTTTCCCAGGAATCGGAGAAATCATCGGTGGTTCTGAAAGAGAAGCAAGATTAGATGTACTAAAACAGAAAATGACTGATATGCATGTAGATGAGCATGAGCTTTGGTGGTATCTGGATACCCGTAAGTTTGGTTCTGTTCCCCATGCAGGATTTGGTTTAGGATTAGAAAGATTGGTTCTTTTTGTGACTGGGATGACGAATATCAGAGATGTAATTCCTTTCCCTAGGACACCGAAAAGTGCTGAGTTCTAGAATAATAAAAAAAAGCCTTAATGAAATTTAAGGCTTTTTTTATTTTTTAGTAGTTTATTATGATATTAACTATCATGCAAAAATCGTGCTAAATGTGTTTATTATCAAATAAATTTATTAAATTCGTAGAATATGTTATGTTAAAACGCCAATATTACTATGCTTAAACAACACTTACAACTCAAATTAGGACAGAAGCTGGCCCCTCAGCAGATCCAGTTGATGAAGCTTATTCAGCTTCATACTCTTGAATTTGAAGAGGAGTTGGAGAGAGAGCTGGAAGAGAACCCTGCATTAGAAATTGCTAAGGAAGAATCTAAGGAAGATGATTATGCTTCTTTGGAAGAAGCCTATCAGGATGAGGGTACCGATAGCATTGAAACAGATTTTGATGTCAATGAATATATTTATGACGAC
Source organism: Chryseobacterium sp. WG23 (assembly GCF_024586575.1). NCBI lineage: Bacteria > Pseudomonadati > Bacteroidota > Flavobacteriia > Flavobacteriales > Weeksellaceae > Chryseobacterium > Chryseobacterium sp. WG23. Next base: position 35,542 of record NZ_JALCZE010000008.1, on the reverse strand, counting down.
GAACCCAACTATAAAACTGCATCCAGCAACTATTCTCCGGACGACGAAGAATTTGATAATGAAAGTCTTTTAACTGAAGGGCAGTCATTATATGATTATCTGATGGAACAGATTCATTTGGCGAGTATCAATAATGAAGATTTAAAAGTTGCAGAATATCTTATTGGAAATCTGGATACAGATGGGTATTTAAGAAGGGAAATCAAGTCTATCGTTGATGATCTGGCTTTTTCACAGGGAATCTATACTACTAAGGAAAAAGTGGAAGATATCCTGGAAAATTATGTTCAGAAGCTGGATCCATCAGGAGTAGGGGCAAGAGGACTTCAGGAATGTTTATTACTTCAGATCGAAAAGAAAGTAAGCTCGGATAAAGCAGTTTCTCTGGCCGCGAGCATTTTGAGGCATCAGTTTGATGCATTGACGAATAAGCACTACAACAAGATTATTCAGAAATATGATATTGAAGAGGAGGATCTGAAAGATGCTTTGGATGAAATATCAAAATTATCACCTAAAGTGGGAGGGAACTTTGATACCCAGACCATCACCATCAATCAGGAAATTATCCCTGATTTTGTAATCCAGGTGAAAGATGGATTGGTAATTCCCATGCTTAACAGCAAAAATGCGCCTACGTTAAGGGTTTCAGAAGAATATAAAGATATTCTTACCACGTATTCTCATGATAAAAATTCATCTGAGCATAAACAGGCTGCCTTATTCATTAAACAAAAACTTGATGCTGCCAAATGGTATATTGATGCCATTAATCAGCGTCAGAATACCCTTTTACAGACCATTACGGCCATTGTAAAGTTCCAGAAGGATTACTTTATCACAGGCGATGAAAAGTCGCTGAAACCGATGATTCTAAAAGATATAGCAGATATTACAGGATTTGATATTTCTACCATTTCAAGGGTAGTAAAAAGTAAATATGCTGATACGCCTAATGGTATTGTATACCTTAAAGATCTGTTCTCGGATAGTTTAACTAATGATGACGGGGAGGAAGTTTCTACAAAAGAGATTAAAACCCATCTTCAGGAAGTGATCAGCAAAGAGAATAAGAGAAAACCGCTTACTGATGATGCTTTGGTAGTGATCTTAAAAGAACAGGGCTATAATATTGCCAGAAGAACGATTGCAAAATACCGTGAGCAGCTGAATATTCCTGTAGCAAGATTAAGAAAAGAGCTATAGTTTTAGATACTATACTTTACATATATAAAAAGGTGAACGTTGGCGTTCACCTTTTTTATTGAATTTGTTTACATTTTTTATTTTAGCCACAAATCGGAGATTTGACGTAGTCAAAGGTTACAAAGTTTCTTGGATACTTAAGTTTAATAAAGTTGTGAAAATAAGCTCACTAACGCTCACGTAAGTTTAAAAAACATCAAAGATTTTTTGCTTAAGTGTACTTTTTATTTACAATCCGTTTAAACTTAAAATAAACTAAAGTGTTTATAGTGTTTCACTCAGCTTTTGTGACTAAATTTTTATTTAGTTAAACAGGCTTATTGTATAAATTAAGAGATCAGAAATACAGTATCACTTATTCTTTTAAAAAGACTGAATGTATTGATCTGTTTTCCAAATTCTTTATTTTCCCAATATACTTTTCCATCTTTATAATCATTGATTAACGCAAAAGTACCGCTGTTGATCTTCAGAAATGCAATGGCAGGGAAGGGAAGGTCTTCAAGATCTTCAAGCTCCAGTCTTACCACCATGGTTTCAATATCAAAATCATCTTTTAATATAGTATGGAAACTCAAAAAATTATAATCATCCACAGGGATATCATAATTTTTTATTGTTCCAGCCTTCATATTTTGTTGTATAAATTTTTTCAACAAAAAATTAAAAGAGGTTACGTGGCTGTCTTTTTCAATCATAGATGCTGGAAATTTTTAATAGATATAATAGGCATTTTCGTTAATGCGCTTCTTAATATTGTGTATATTTATTTTATAAGGAATATTTTCTTCACTTTTATAATGAAAGTCGATTGTACTGATCGTTTTTTTACTGAGTCCTATCCATTTGTTATCCTTAATTTTATAGAGAACAAACTGATTGTAGTGCAGCGTATAGTCTGCTTCATTGATAATGACCAGCTTATTTTTATCTTGTGGATAAAAGGTAATATGTGTTTTTCCTATTTTGTATGATTGTTCTTCCAGAAAATTCATATGCTCTTTTTGAGTATAGGAACGCAATTTTGATTTTAGCAGCAGAAACCTGTAATGGGTTTGTCTGATGTTTTCCTTTATCCTGCTTTTTATTTTTTTTACAGCATGCGAATACGGACTAAACTTGTAATGGATGCCCTTTGGACAGATCGAAAATTTAGTTTTGCTTTCAAATGGATCTATAAAGAAAAATTGATTGTCCTTTACATTGATAAGATGAATCAATAAATACTGCTTCTCAGTAATGCTATTGAAAATATTGCCCTCTACCCAATGGTGAACAACATTGGTATAGGTAAATTCCTGTACAATGGGTTTATGGTAATACTTAATTTCCTTTTGGAGCTCCAGTCTCCTTAACACAAGAGTGAAACTTTCAATTTCCGTCTTAATCTGGGTAATATCTGTGGTATGGACCTTACTGAATTCAAAATTACATTCATCAAAACAGAAATGGCGGCTATTTTCTAAAATGCGGACATAATCCTTACTCTGTTTGAAGAGGTTAATGCACTGCTCGTTATTCTTCAATAAAGTGAAAAAGCCTGCCGGATAGTTCTTATGAGGGGAAATAACATCGTATTTCTGCAATATTTTTTCAGTCATAAAATACCGGATATTACCGAAAACTATGTCGATATCACAATATCCCCAGAAGTCATAATTTTTCAGATATTCCTGAAAAATTAGTCCATAAGTAGGTTTAAAATCACATAGCTTATAGCCATCCAGAATATTGATATTCAGATTGAGTTTTTCACTCGCTATTGTACTGAATTCAGCAAGATCTTTAATGTGCACAAAATGAACATTTGGGACATGAAAAGGAGCTTCTAAATTAGTAAATAATATAAAATCAACATCCGGATTATATTTGCAGCTGAACAAAAAATGGCTGAAATAAGAAGGCCAGCTTTTTCCGAAATAACAATTTATTAATGCGATTTTGGTCATCCTACGTCAGTTTTTTAATATTGAGCAATGAGTCATAACTTTTGTGTAAGAAATAATAAAGAATGGACTCATAAAGATTCGGTTTCGAAGCAAACATCCGGTTAATAAACATATGAATATAGCTTATCACTAATGATTTAACCATCTGTTTGGATTGCAGATCCTTAACTTCAGTGATATAATTTTTCGTTTTCCTGGTTCTGCTATTTAATATCATAGTAAAATCATCCCCTTCCGTCAGGAGATCCAAAATTTCACTTCTATGGTTTCTATATTTATCTTTTAAAGCTGCCTTAGAGTTTTCATCCAGCCTCATACCATATCCATTAGCCAAATGATTCATAATATCTCTTTTCTCAGCTTGTTCATAACCAAAATCATTCAGGATTCTGTTTACTCCCACAATAGCAGCTTTCCAAATAGCGGTTTCTGCCAATTCAGCCTCTTTTAATAGTTGGCAAACACACTCACTGTCAAAATAAAATATACTTTCCATATGGTCTATGGTAGACTCTCCATATCGTTCAATCTCTCTATTGTAGGTGTCCAGAACAATTTTATGGATAATCATCTCTTGTGTCAGATATTTATCAAGCAATTGATAGATCTGATTGGAAATATTATGATCCGATGATGTTGTCAGAAATCTTATTCTGATATGATGGTCCGGATCGCTGTAACGGATGAAAAACCATTTTTTTATAATCCCTTTTTTAATGAGCCCACTGGCAAATTTATAGATGGAATCTTTGATGATCTGATCCGAAACTTTGGGGCTGCTATAGATTTTATAGAAAAGCCATTCGCTTCCCGGAATAAAATTTCTGGTAATTGTATTTTTAACAGAAAAAAGAGAAAGCTCTTTGTTTTTCTTACTGCTCAGGTTATGCCATGGAATGACAATCTCATTGCTATGGATGTTTCCTTCCATATCTTTGGCTACACTTTCATATTGATTGGCAAGGTTTTCGAAAACCCTTATTTTCTTCTCCTTCATAAGATGATCCAGTAAAATTTCCAGAGAAAGTGTATTGTTCATGAAAACAGGAAGTTCCATATCCCTCTCTGAGAAGGTGAAGATTTCTGGAATATTCCTTTCTTTCAGATGGTCTCGGAGCATATTCACTGAAGCCTGTTTTCCATTGAATATTTTCTCATATGACAGTTGCCATGATGTTCTTGACAAGATAACGTTATTAACCATTATTCGTGGTAAATAGTCATAATTGCTGAACATTCCCCAATTCCAGTTATAAGACGGGGTGATATTCTGATACTGAAGATCACATAAGAAATGATACAACGGTACTTTATGTAAACTATAATTGTGGGCAGATGAAAGACTTGGAATGACCTCTTTATTGTACTTTTTGGAACGAAGGACAACCCTGTTGTTCTTGATAGAAATCATAAGGTCATTCAGATAGATAGGCTCACTGTCTGAATGCTGGAGATTAAGGATCGGAATTTCATAGTTTCTCAAATGAGGTCTGAGTAGAATATTACCTACCCTTGGTTGTGGATTATGCACAACTTCAGCAATAATCTGATTTTCAAAGAAGTTTTCCTCCTGTTGCAAAGCCTGTTTTACCGATTCTTCCAGCTCATTATCCAAATGACAGAAACGTCCCAGATAAGTAGAGGATGAAGGCCCGTCACTAAATTTATGGAAAATAATAGGCTGTCCTTCCTGGTCCTGATATACCTGTACAAGAGAAGACATTGAAAAAGGAATATTTTTATTCTCTTCTGAAAATGGTGCTACCTCATCTTGAGTGATTATAATTTTATCTTCGTTGTTCTTGATGGCATTAATTAATTTTTCACCCAAAAACTGATTCCATTTTACAGATCCCTGAATAATATTGGAGTTATTTTGAGACTTGAACTGGATTCCCCCAATCAAATCCGAAACATCATTATCCGAATGTATAGGATAATTGATCCCTGACAATGGATCAAGTGCTAACAATAAAGGAATTTCCTGCTGATCATATCTTTCAAGAAATACATTTTTGAAACTTTCCAGGGCATCAATCGTATCTGGTCCCCCAATTTTAAAAACTGTGGAAAGTACTTTTTTGAAATCTTTAAAAATAGTATTGTTCAGTGTGTTGGATGCCTTACCTTTTAGAAGGTCTGTCTGAAGAATATTTTTTTTATAGCTTTTAATGCCTGCTTCAGTTAAAATTTGAGTGATCTTCTCAACAGCATCATCAATGTCATTGGTTATATTTATTTTTTGAACAATTTCAAATATGCTAATGATGTGGTGAATAAAAGCTATATCAGCATTATTTTCTTCAGTTGCAGGAATTTTCAGTTCTTTTAAAAACTGATAGATAAAATCCTGGAAATTCTTGTCAGTAACTTTTGGTGAAAGTTCACTGACAAGAATTTTGGAATCTATTAGTTCATTGATATAATCAAAACTGTCTTCATAAGAAATATCCTGCTTTATCAGTATTTCTATGATCGATGATAACTCCAACCCGTTAGTACAGGCTTTTATAATAGAATTCAGGTACTTATTTTTCTCTGTGGAAATAACTTCATATTTCAATCCTCCGCTATTGGCGGAAGACTCAATATAGCGGTATTTGTTTTTGGTATTGTATATGGTATTATTGGTGTAGAACTTACAGATCTGTCTTACAAACATTTTTTGTTCCAGTTCTGTAATGATATCATGCATCAGCTGCATATCCAATCGTGCATAAATCTTATCCTGACTTTTATCCAGTGTGATAAGAGTATCATTATCCCATTGTCCCATGCTTACTCCTGCATTGGTCCCAAAGGGAATGGTTCTGAAATGTATCCTAAGCCAGTATTTCAGCAAAGATTTTTTTATTTTATCTGCTTTTTCTTTCGAAAGTTTTTTTTCATCCCAATTGATAAGCTGCTCATAGAGATCCGGTGAAGATAAATAAATCGCCTTACGAAAGTTTTCACTATTGATGTCTTCTTCCCATGTATCAATACTTTTTTGTGGAAAAAGAGGAGTCCTCAATAGGTAAAAGTTCAGCTTTTCTATGTCGTTGTATTTCATTCTATGTTCATTAAATAAATTTTATCCCAATCCTTAGCTTTCTCAGGATACTGATAATCCAGTAATACCATTCCCACTCCTGAAATTCCTTCCAGTAACCCGGTATGCTCTACCCACTCATCATTTTTCAGATCATAAGGAAACTTGGTTCCTTTGCCCAGTTGCTGAAGAGTAATAGCCATCCAGTAGTCATGTGCTTCTTTAAGCTCTTCCCGCTTACATATTCTGTAAAACTTATTGAAAATATGCGAAATTCCCGATGATCCGTGACAGATTCCCGTGTCTATACAATCATTTTTGTGACTGTAAAAAACCCCGGCGTTATCCAGTCTGATTTTTGATGAATTTAAAATAATAGAAAGACTCATTGCTCTCAGGTCTTCATCCTGTAAAACAGTATAAGCTTTCCATATACCTATCGCAATACCTAAATCACCATAGCACCACGCCAGCCTGTTTGACAGCTGTTTTTTGCGGGTAACGACATTAATTTTTGAAGGGAAAATATGCTGAGAATCTTTATTCTCCTCATACAGTTCAGTAAGAAAATTAACCGCTCCCTGAATCAGTCTTTTACAGGTTTCTTTTTCACAGCCTTTATGATAGCATTCCGCTAAAAAGGATATGATAGAAGGAAGACCATGGGCAAGGCCCAGATCGCAGATGTTTTCTTCTTTTGTTATATTGTCAACCCAGAAAATGGATTTGTTTTGTTCATGTTTTAAATGGTCAATATAAGACACTATTTTTGCAACTGTATCGAATTTCTGGATTTCCAGAAAGTAAAGACCCAATCCGATCAGTCCTGTAAATAAATCATACTCTTTTTTGCCTGCATAGATGGGAATCAATTCTAAAAAGAATTCTATAGAATCTTCTTCTATGGCATCAATATCCTCATCTGTAATGATATTGGAAGTATGCAGGAGCCTCATAAAATAGATCACCGCTAAACTCCCGCTGGCAAAAGAATAATAAGTATCTTCAGAAGCCAGATCTATCAGACTTTCAATTTTTTCAATTTCTATATCATTATTATAGAATAAGGAGTAGTAATTGCTCCCCAGACTGAACGTGATATTGTCTCCTTTATCTTCAATACATTTTTTTGAAATCTCGCTTAAAAAAAAATCAATTTTATCTTTATACATATTGGCTTAATATTTCGATAGCTGTTAGAGAATCTTTGTGTGTTCTGGAAACATTATTGAACATAAATTCATTGTATCCGTACAGTTCTTTAAATTCCAGCAATTTTTCCTGAAAAAAGCTTCCGTCACCAATAAGGCTTATATTGTCTATGGCACCATTAGTACTGCTTTTTGCTACTTTTAATGCTTTTTGTTTGGTTTTATGGCAGCATCCGGAAAACGTTAATACCATAGCCGGATCTTTGCCATGTTTTGCTTTGTATTCGGTTCTGAAATTTTGCAGCTCTTCTTTAAGATAATCCTTGTTGGATTCTCCATGAAATATAGATCTTGCAAAATTAAGGTCATGTTGCAGTGCTACTTTCAACCCCGAATGTGAAGATCCCATATACCATACGTCAGGAATATTTCCCTTGTAAGGCGGGATAATTAAATTTTCTTTCAACAGTTCATTTTCTTCTCTCAGAAACCGTAATGTAGATTCCAGCTTCGGAAGAAATGAGGAAAAATAACTGTCTTTATCAACGTCTACGTTAAAGTATTGAAGATCATATTCTCCTACCAGCCCTTTTACAAAACCAAGATCTAGCCTCTTAGGATATAGACTGGATAATAGTTTATAATTATGAGCTACTCTGAATGGACTTTGTAATGGCATAATAACCCCAGCAATCCCTATCTTTATCTTATCCGTTAATCCCAATAGTATGGGTAGAAGCATTTCAGGAGTAGACCAGGCCATGTCATGTGCTTTTGAAAAATAATTTTCAGTAACCCAGAACCTCGAAAAACCAAGCTCGTCTGCTCGGGTTGCATATTCAATGATATCGTACAATGATTTTTTAGAATTATTAAGAGAATTCTCTCGTATACCAAATTCCAAAAGCCCTATTTTTAATTTATTTGCCATAACTAGTTATTAAAAAGTAGCTACTCCCGGAGGAGTAGCTTTAGTACTTTTGTGAAGTATTAGATTTCAGTACAAACGCAAAGGTTTGTAGATCTGCTGCTTCCAGCTGTACACGTCCAGTGTGTACAATCGAAAATAGATAATACTGCCTCTTTTCCAGCTTTTACTGATTTCATTTCGTCAGAGTTTAATTGAGATAACTTCTCTTTTTTAAGAGTTAACTTTTTTGTAAGCTTTTTGCTCATGGTTAAAAAAATTTAAATAATTTACCTACTCGTTAGCTTTTCGGTTTCCGCTTTTTTATATGTATTTATTATATAATACCTTGTTTATCAATGTTTAACTGAAAGATCAGCTCATTGGTTTAAAAATATAACGATATACTGCTCCAAAAGAACATCGTGCATTACATTACAGTAATTATCCGTATAAAGTTAGAAGAGTTCTTTATTCAGTACTTTTAGAGACCGCTTTATTCTGATTCTTCGCCGTACTGATCTTCTCGCGTTGATCTTTATTATAATTAATATCGATATTTGAAATAAAACTTCCTTTACTGGCCTCCCATTTTCCCTGGCTCTGATAACGATAAAGCAGATTATTGGATAAGGTTTTTTTAGCAGAGATTCCAAAGACGAAATCAATAGTATCATCCTGTATATAATCTACAAGCTGCAGGGTAATAGCCAATTTATCTGAATCTGTATAAATCAGTCTGTATTGTTGCAGATCGATATTCTGCCAACCTGTTGTGCCGGTCTTATATATAATATTTTCATTAAGGAGACTTTGATAAGGCAATCCATCTTTAACACTATATATGTTGAGCTTTAAAGTTATTTCTTTGAACCTGGAGCTTGGAATAATATAAAAGTTATAGCTGTTAAGCTTTGTCCAGTTATAGATATCAAATATCTGCCCCTGTTCAACGGTAGGTTTGTTTTTATCAAACATTTTAGAGAAGGTAAGCATAGGTCTTTTTTCTGCACCTATGGTTTCTCTTTTGGTCTTTTTTCCGCTTACATTAATTTCCTGGATAGCATATACTCTCTTGTTTAATATAATATTGGAGTTTTGAGTTATTTCGTTTATGCTCAGGTTTTTACTTTCATAGCCATTGGATTCAAAAATGATCTCGTCATTTTTATTGGCACTTTGAGGAATTTCTAAAGAATAGTTACCATTATTATCAGTAATAGTACTTATATTTTCATTCCCAAAGCTTATTGAACAGTAAGAAATAACTTCCTTGTTTTCATTTTTGACAGTTCCTGAAATTTTTTGTGCACATATACTTATAGTAAGCAGTAAAGCACAAATTGCCAGTCCGATCTTCATTATTAGTTTTTTTGTCTGGTCTAAATATAGGATTTTATTCTACACTACTCACTTTGAAAGGAGAAAAAAACAAATTTTGTTTATCATATGTATGTATTTTCCTTAAAATAGATAATATATTCATATTAAATATCAAAAACAGACATTGAATATTTAATAAGTTTTATAGTGGCTGTAAATCCCTTGTTTAAGAGCTTTTCACTAAAAAGTGTCTTAAATAATTCTAACTTTTTATATAAAAACCTGATGAATGAAAAATTTTTTCAAAAAAAATAAAGTTCACCAATTAAATGATGAACCCATTCCGCTTTTTTATAAATTTTTTCATAAAAAAAAGGAACGCTTTTTTTTCCTTTTTTTCCTTTACAGTGGGTGATTCCAGATTTTTTACGAATTTCTTGAATTTTCCATACCTAATTCCTTCATAGAAATCTCTCTCATTTCTACTTTTCTTACCTTTCCGGAAATGGTCATTGGGAATTCATCTACAAATTTCCAGTACTTCGGGACTTTATAATGAGCAATTTTTCCTTTACAATAATCCAATAGCTCTTCTTCTGTGATTGTAAAACCTTTTCTCACCTTGACCCATGCCATTATTTCTTCCCCAAATTTTTCACTGGGTACTCCAATGATTTGAACATCAAGAATATGAGTGTAGGTATATAGGAAATCTTCAATTTCCTTTGGTGAAATATTTTCTCCACCCCTGATAATAAGATCTTTGATTCTTCCTGAAATCGTAATGTATCCGTCCTTATCCATTACGGCCATATCTCCGGTGTGCATCCATCGGGCGTTATCCAGTACCTTTTTTGTATTTTCAGGGTCATTCCAGTATTTCAACATGACAGAATAACCTCTGGTACATAGCTCACCATGCTCTCCCCGTTTTAGTATTCTTCCATTTTCATCAACGATTTTTATTTCCAAATGATCCTGCACTGTTCCTACTGTGCTGACCTGCTTTTCCAAAGGAGTTCCTATCAGCGTCTGGGTGGAAACAGGAGAAGTTTCCGTCATTCCGTAACAAATGCTCATTTCTTTGATGTTCATAAGGTTTTCAACTTTTTTCATGATTTCCGGCGGACAGACAGATCCTGCCATAACACCCGTTCTTAAACTTGAAAAATCATAAGTATCAAAATCTTTAACAGCCAGTTCTGCAATAAACATAGTAGGGACACCATATAATGAGGTACATTTTTCATCAGAAACCGTTTTTAAGGTCTTATCGGGATCAAAACTGTCATTAGGAATAACCATACAGGCTCCGTGGACAGTACAGCATATGTTTCCGATAACCATTCCAAAACAGTGATAGAAAGGAACGGGAATACAGACCCGGTCTTTTTCTGTGTATCTCAACCTTATTCCAATAAAGTATCCATTATTTAAAATATTATGGTGGGATAACGTCACTCCTTTCGGAAATCCCGTAGTACCTGAGGTATACTGAATATTAGCAGGATCGTCAAACTGTACATGTTCCTCAAAGCTGTGAAGGACCTCATCTGAAATATCCTGTCCGTTATTCACAAAATCATCCCAGTTTTCGTCAAAGAAAATTTCATGTTCAAGGCTGGGGCATACTTCTTTTGCATACTCTACCATTTCCTTATAATTACTGGACTTAAAGCTTAATGAAGAAAAAATAAAGCGAACCTCAGACTGGTTGAGAACATAGGTAAGTTCATGGGTTCTATAGGCAGGGTTGATGTTGACTAAAATGGTTCCTATCCTGGCAGTAGCATATTGTAAAAGTACCCATTCATATCTATTAGCAGACCATATCCCGATCCGGTCTCCGGATTTTGCTCCTAAAAATAATAGGGCTTTTGCAATGGCGGTTGTCTGATTATAAAATTCCTGATAAGTGGCTCTGTAATTCTGATGAACACAGACTAATGCTTCCTGATTGGGGTATTTTTCAACTGTATTTTTAAGATTTCCTCCGATAGTTTGTCCTAATAACGGAATTTCAGAAGCTCCGTAGACATAAGATAATGGCATAGTATAAGATTTGGTTAAATAAATTTAACAAATATATCTTTAACTATGGGCTGGCCGTATTAATTTTCCTCGGAATCTATTCTTTTCAGCTGGTCCAGATTTTTGTCTAGCTTTTTAATGATACTTCCATACACCAATTTGTAATAAAACCAGATCATTGATACGGCAAGAAGTGTACTCACTACAATTCCAACGATAATGATGGTGAGATTAGAATTGGTAGGCTGTATATTCTGAGAGTTTAAAGTATAAAATATAAAAGCAATTAATACAAAGGTAAAAGCTACCAGAAGAACAATACTGATAAGAATAAATGCATTCACAGTTTTCTTGAATTTAATAATTTTCGTAATAAGTCCTTTAAGATTTTCTTCAATCTTTATTTTACGGTAGTTCTGATAGAATTTCAATACAAAATATGCAGTGATGAGCAGGCTTAAAATCTTTATAGCTAAATAAACGTGGCCAAAATTATCTTCTACTTCAGGTGCTCCCTGTGCGCCCAGTCTTTCCAATACATTACGGAAGCTGTCTGATTCTTCTTCCTGAAAGAAATAAAACAGACCTAAGACAGAGAAAAACAGGAATTCTACAACACTGATCCAGAAAATATACTTTATATAATTGCGTGATTTTCTATTCAACATCTGAAGGATTTCAGTGTTGTCATATTTTGGCTGCACAGGCTGTTCCTGCCATGTTTTCTTAAAGCTATCTAAATCAAATTCAGGCATATTTTTCCATCTGTTCTTTAAGGGTTTTCTTTAATCTGTTCATTTTCACACGTGCATTGACTTCGGTAATCCCGAGGTTTTCTGCAATATCCTTGTAAGGCAGATCGTCAAGATACATCATGACAATGGCTCTTTCTATATTAGGAAGAGTCTTGATTACAGTATACAAAAGCGAAATCTGTTGTTGCTTTTCATCATCATCTTCCACAAAGTCCCTGTGGTTGATGTCCAGTTCATTGGTTGGAAGGCTTTTGCTTTTTTTTCTGAAAAGAGTAATGGCTGTATTAAGCGCTACACGATACATCCAAGTCGAAATTTTGGAATTTCCTTTAAAAGAATCATAACTTCTCCAAAGCTGTAAGACGATTTCCTGGAAAAGATCTTCTTCATCTTCAAGAGAATTGGTGTATAAGCGAGATACCTTAATAATCAGACCCTGATTATCTTTAATAAGCTGCGCAAATTCTTTTTCCCTGGAATTCATAGATGTATAATGCCACGAAGATAATAATAATGTGTTAATAGATGAAGAATTATATTGAGCAAATACTTAAAAAAGGCGATTAACTTATTTATCTATTCAGTTTTTCAGCCTTCCTTAAATTTATGTATCTTTGCATCCGCGAGAAAATCGGCTTGTTGATTCTTGTTTCGGCAAGGGTAGGAAAGTCCGGACACCATAGAGCAGCAAAGCGGATAACATCCGTCACCCGTGAGGGTAGGACAAGTGCAACAGAAAGCAGGTACAGTTCGGCTGTAGTGAAACCAGGTAAACTCTTTGCGGTGCAATGGTAAGTATATCGGTTCTTTTCAGTAATGGAAATAGGGGCGGCTCGTCCTGAAAGCCGAGGGGTAATCAGCTCAAGTCTTGCAGTAATGTAAGACGTAGATAAATAACAGGCACTTCTTCGGAAGCACAAAATCCGGCTTATAGATTTTCTCGTATTTTTCTTATATTGAAGATACTTATAGTATAAAAAAATAAGCGGAGATTTTTCTCCGCTTATTTTTTTAGTTTTGTCCCTTCCTAAAATAAGTTGACAGAAAACCGACTTATTTTAGGAAGGCTGATGGCAAGAACTGTTTTTTCATAGTTAAGTTTTAATGATATAGGTGCAAAATTATAATAATGAATATAAAAAAATAATATAAATAGAAAATTATTCACATTATTATGTATTTATATTAAAATTATTTAATAAAATAATTGATTTTATTAAATAATTATTCGTTCTCAAGAATGTTTTTAGAATCTATAAGACTCTGCTTGTTTTTTTCAGAAAGTTCCGGATATTTCAAATTCATCTTTTCAAGAGTATCAATGATGATCTGTATAGCGGCCACTCTGGCAAACCATTTATTGTCGGCAGGAAGTACATACCATGGAGCGTGATCCTTAGAAGTTTCATTGATGGCTGTCTCGTAAGCTTCCATATACTGATCAAATAGCACTCTTTCCGGAAGGTCTCCGGCAGAAAATTTCCAGTTTTTTTCCTGTTCATTAATTCTGTCCAGTAACCTTTTCTTCTGCTCATCTTTAGACACATTCAGAAAGATCTTAATAATGGTTGTTCCGTTTTGCGAAAGATGCTTTTCGAAATTTCTGATGCTTTCATATCGGTTTTCCCAGAACTTAGTATCAAAATCTTTTACCGAAGACCAGGTTTTCTCACTTAGGTTATATTCAGGATGTACTTTACATACCAGGACACTTTCATAATGTGAACGGTTGAAAATTCCAATCATTCCTTTCTGAGGTAGAGCCAGATAATGCCTCCATAAAAAATCATGGGAATATTCCCGGGAACTTGGCGTTTTAAAACTGGTTACATTACAGCCTTGCGGGTTTACGCCTCCAAAAACATGTTCTATCATACTGTCTTTCCCGGCAGCATCCATTGCCTGCAATACAACAAGCAGAGACTGGCTGCCATCTGCATATAGCTTTTCCTGCAGTTCGCGAAGCTTTTCTTTTTCTTTAATTAACAATTGCGCCCCTTCTTCTTTGGTAAGTTTTCCCTTATAAGATGTTGGTGTTTTTTTTATTGAGAATGTGCCCTTTACCTGAAAGTCATCTGAGAAATTGGTGTCCATATATTATAAAGATTAAAAGATTAAAAGATTAAAAGATTAAAAGATTAAAAGATTAAAAGATTAAAAGATTAAAAGATTAAAAGATTAAAAGATTAAAAGATTAAAAGATTAAAAGATTAAAAGATCTTTGCTAGCCATCAGCCATCAGCCATCAGCCATCAGCCATCAGCCATCAGCCATTAAATATAAATGTAATAAAAAAACCGCCTCCAGGGAGACGGTTCTTTTATTTTTTAAGTAGAATTTACTTCACTGCAGCTTTCTTAGCTAGTTTTGCAGCTTTTTTCTCAGCTTTTGCAGCTTCTTTCTGCTCAGCAGGAGTTAATACTTTTGCTTCAGGGGCGTTAGCATCTACATTACCTTTAATGTAAATTACACTTCTGCTGTTGGCAGGGTCATTAGAGAAAACTTCAATCATTTTGTTGAATCCTCCGTTAAGAGCTGTGTTGTATCCAACTTTGATCTTAGCAGATTTTCCTGGCATGATAGGATCCTGGCTGAATTCCGGAGTTGTACACCCGCAAGAAGGTTTTACATTTGAAATGATCAAAGGCTTATCCCCAGTGTTTGTTACTGTAAAAAACCTTGTCCCATCAGCATTAGGCTTAATAGTACCGTAGTCGAAAGTAGTTTTATCAAATGTAATAGTTTGTGCAGATGCCAGAGCAAATGTTCCGAATAAAGCAATTCCTGCAATTAATTTCTTCATATTCTTGAATGTTAATATGTTTGTTAGATAAATTTTGTGAAACAAAGTTAAAAATTATTTTAATTCATGCTTAAAAATTTTTTTCTTTAGACTATTTTTGCAAATTGCAAGCCAAAGAAATAGAATTTATGCAGATTTCAGAAAAGTACAATCCACAGGAAACAGAACAAAAATGGTACAATTACTGGTTGGAAAATAAGTATTTCCACTCAGAACCTAATGAGAAACCTCCATATACTGTGGTAATACCTCCGCCAAACGTTACGGGGATATTACACATGGGACATATGCTGAACAATACCATTCAAGATGTTCTGGTCCGTCGTGCAAGAATGCGTGGATTTAATGCTTGTTGGATTCCGGGAACAGACCACGCTTCCATTGCTACCGAAGCTAAAGTTGTTGCTAAACTGAAGTCTGAAGGAATCAGTAAGTCAGATATTACCCGTGAACAATTCCTGGAGCATGCCTGGGAATGGACGAATAAATATGGAGGAACCATCCTTGAGCAGCTAAAAAAATTAGGATGTTCATGCGATTGGGACAGAACCCGTTTTACCCTGGAAGACAAACTTTCACAACAGGTGATTAAAAGCTTTGTAGATCTTTATAATAAAGGATTAATCTACAGAGGCTACAGAATGGTAAACTGGGATCCGGAAGCAAAAACCAATATTTCAGATGAAGAGGTCATATTTAAAGAACAGAACGGGAAGCTTTATTTCCTTAAATATAAAATCGAAGGCTCTGAAGAATTTCTTTCAGTAGCTACCACCCGTCCTGAAACTATTTTCGGAGATACTGCTGTATGTATTAACCCTAATGATGAGAGATACGCTCATCTGAAAGGTAAAAATGTAATTGTTCCGATTGTAAATCGCGTCGTTCCGATTATTGAAGATGAATATGTAGATATTGAATTCGGTACGGGAGCATTAAAAATTACGCCTGCACACGATACCAATGACTATGAGATCGGTCAGAAACATCAGCTGAAAATGATTGATGCTCTGGATGATGACGGAAATCTTAATGAGCACGGTCTTCATTATGCGGGGAAAAACAGATTTGAAGTAAGAAAGCAGATCGCCAAGGAATTAGAAGAAAAGGATCTTTTGTTAAAAGCAGAAGATTATGTGAATAAAGTAGGAACATCAGAAAGAACAGGGGCTGTTATTGAGCCTAAAATTTCAGTACAGTGGTTCCTTAAAATGTCTGACATCGCTAAACCTGCTTTGGATGTAGTAATGGATGATGAGGTGAAATTTTATCCTGAAAAGTTTAAAAACACCTATAAACACTGGATGGAAAACATCCGTGACTGGAACATCTCCCGTCAGCTTTGGTGGGGACAGCAGATCCCTGCTTATTATTATGGTACAGGAGATGAAGATTTTGTAGTCGCTGAAACTAAAGAAGAAGCCTTAGAACTGGCAAAACAAAAAACAGGAAATCAGGAGCTGACCGCAGAAAGCCTTAAGCAGGATGATGATGCATTAGATACCTGGTTCTCATCATGGCTGTGGCCGATATCTGTATTCGATGGATTGATTGATCCTGACAATAAAGATATTAATTATTATTACCCGACATCTGATCTGGTTACCGGTCCGGATATTATTTTCTTCTGGGTGGCAAGAATGATCATGGCTGGGTTGGAGTACAGAAAAGAAGTTCCTTTTAAAAATGTTTATTTCACAGGAATTGTAAGAGATAAGCAGAGAAGAAAGATGTCAAAATCTTTAGGAAACTCTCCGGATCCACTTGAACTCATGGATAAATATGGTGCTGATGGTGTTCGTGTAGGAATCCTATTGAGCTCAGCAGCAGGAAATGACCTTCTTTTCGACGAAGATTTAATGCTTCAGGGAAGAAATTTCATGACAAAAATATGGAGTGCCTTCCGTTTGATTCAGGGATGGAAGCATGAAGATAAGCCAGCAATAGCTACAGATCACCAGGCTATTGAATGGTTTGAAAACAAATTAAACAAAACAATTGTTGAAATTAATGATCAGTTTGATAAATTCAGGATCTCTGATGCCCTGCATTTGATCTATAAATTAATTTGGGATGATTTTTGCGGATGGTATCTTGAAGCTATTAAGCCTAACTATGGAGAAGGGATTTCTAAAGAAGTATATGACAGAACAATTGTTTTCTTTGAAGAATTAATGAAGTTGCTTCATCCGTTCATGCCTTTCCAGTCAGAAGAAATCTGGCAGTTGATTTCGGAAAGAAGTATGGAAGAAGCTCTTGTTATTGCTCAGCAGAAAAATGCAGATATCTTTAATGAAGAAATAATCAGAAACTTTGAAATTGCAAAAGAACTGATTTCAGGAGTTAGAAATTATCGTCAGACTAAAGGGATTTCTCCAAGAGAAGAAGTTGAAATATTTACAAATGCTTCTGAATTTGTAAATGATAATGTGGTAAAAAAATTAGCTAATATTTCGGAGATCCATTTTGGGTTGAAAACAGATAAGCCAAGTTTTACCTTCCTGGTAGGAGCGACAGAAGTGTCTATTCCTTTAAGTGAAAACTTAGATCTGGGAGAAGAAAAAGCTAAAACCGAAGAAGAAGTAAAATATTTAAAAGGGTTTTTAATTTCAGTTGAAAAGAAACTTTCCAATGAAAAGTTTGTAGCTAATGCCAAACCGGAAGTGGTAGAAGTTGAGCGTAAAAAACAAAAAGACGCTCAGGATAAAATTGCCATTTTGGAAGAGAAACTGAAAAGTTTGTAAGTAATCAAGGAAATTCCCTGAAAGCTATACCGATAAAAGAAGACCAGTTAATCTCGTCTTCTTTTATGTATTAATGATAGAAATCAGGCAGTTGCCCTTAAAAGCAAATGGAAGGCTAGAGTAGAAAGAAAAAGAAGCATTACCAATGACCATTGGATCAGTTGAATGAATTATTTTCGGTTTCACTCAGCTACACATTGAAAACAAGTAATAAATAACATGAAACATATAGAAAACATACAGAAACTATTCTCAAAAGACTTTGTAGAAAGTCCTTTGTTGGAAAGTTTTGAAGTTGGAAAAATTTACCTTTCCAGTGGAAAACTGATAGCTTGTGATCCCCTAATCACAAATGATATGCTTCCTTTTACCACAGAATTTCCCAAAGGAAATTTCTCAGTGATGTTGCACAAAGAAAGAGAGAGTAATTGTGTAGCGTATGCTGAAATCATATTCAGTAATTCTGCTATTGCAGATTGGAAACTGGCTACTACAGCAGGACAGAATATCAAGGATCTTGCAGAAGGAGAGGTTTTTGGATATCCTGTAGAAAGTGGAATGGGTTGTCTGATGGATGTGGATACCCAGGCAAGTCTTAATGATTTGGAACAAAAGCTATATCAGAAGAAAGGTGGAGACTTTATGGGAATCTATGAAGAATTTTTCCATGATTATTTCTTTGATGAGAACGGCGCGATAGACCAGTATGCTTTCTTAAAGCCGTCCGATGAACATCCTGGAACTATATTTGCCTTTGAAACCGGATATGGTGAAGGTTTTTATGCCAGTTATATTGCTTATGATAAAGATCAGCAGCCCGTAAAGATAATTACTGAATTTATTGAAATAAGTTAATAAAAATAGTTACTTTTGGATCACTGATTTTCACCAGATATAAATGTTAAAACTAATATAAAGCACAATGAAATTCTCCTCAGAACAACCCAGAATTATTGTTGTAGGCAGCTCATCAATAGATTTGGTTTTAGAAACCGAAAAGCTTCCTTTACCTAATGAAACCGTTTTAGCCGTTAATTCAGACAGCTATTTTGGAGGGAAAGGAGCCAACCAGGCAGTAGGAACAGCGAGGCTTGGAGCAAGTGTTTATTTTATAGGTTGTGTAGGAATGGATCCACTGGGTCAGCAAATCATGAGAAACCTTGTGAGTGAAAATGTGAATGTAGGTTTTGTTCATGAGACAGACAAAGAATCCACAGGGACAGCTTATGTAACAACCTGTAACGGAAATGCTGCTATTGTAGTGGTTCCGGCAGCCAATAAATATCTTAATAAAGCCCATATTGATGAAGCAGACCGGTATTTCCACAGTGCTGATCTTGTTCTTGTGCAGCTTGAAGTTTCTATAGAAGTTGTAGAGTACACAGTAAAAAAAGCGAAAAAATATGGCAAAAAAGTAGGGCTTTATGCTTCTCCTGCTATGCCTGTAAATGAAGCGATTATTGAAAATGTCGACTTTATTGTAGCAAAAAGCAATGAACTTTATATTATTTTTGGCGAAGAGAAAAGGGAAGAAGTCCTTAAAAAATACTTCAATAAAGTATTTGTAAGAGATGATACGAATTCTACTATTTATTTCGACGGTACGGAGATGAAATATTTCAGGAATGATAAAGATAAGACTGTTTATAAGATGGGAATGGGAGATGCATTTACTTCAGGGTTTGCGATAGCATTGTGCCACGGGAATACTATTGAAGACTGCGTGAAATTTGGAAATGAGGTTTCAGCAAGAGTCTCAGGGGGTAAAGGTTCACAGACAGGATTACCTAAGATGTCGGAATTCTTTTCTTAAAATTATTTAAGGCATATCAAAACTTAAAAACTTAACATAAAAATATAATGAAAATGTCCACTTTTATAGTGGATTTTTTCTTTTATACTATGGAAAAACTAATACTTACCACAGAGGATCATGTTTCTTTAACGGCACACCTTTTTAAACCTGAAAAAAGCAATGGAAAATTACTGCTTATTAATTCTGCAACAGGGGTTAAACAACAGGTATACTTTTCATTTGCCCAATATTTTTCCGAGCAGGGATTCACGGTTATCACTTATGATTACAGGGGGATAGGGCTTTCCAAACCGGAGAATATGAGAGGTTTTCATGGCTCTATGAGGCTTTGGGGCTCAAAGGACTACCAAGAGCTCACCCGTTATATCAAGGTGAAATTCTCTGAATACAGAAAATACTGTCTGGGACATTCTGTAGGGGCATTAATTCTGGGGATGAATAAAGATTCTGAGATTTTTGAAGAATTTATTTTTGTGGGAACTCAAAATGCTTTTGTGGGAAACCTTAAAAAAAGAACAAAAATTGAAGCTTATCTTGGCTTTGGAATTGTTCAGCCCTTAACCACCTCAGTGTTAGGGTATTTTCCGGCACATTGGTTTGGGCTTGGAGAAAGTCTGCCAAAAGATTGTGCATATGACTGGAGAACCTTAATTTTAAACAAGAAATCAACCAACAAGCTGTTGGAAAAAATTGATGACTATTCTAAAAATTTAAAACAGAAAGTATTCGTAGTCAGGGCGGAAGATGATATATGGTTAACCGAGAAAGGAGTATTAAGTTTATTAAATGATACTTATCCTAACCTTACACCCACCTATAGACTTGTAAAAACTTCCGAATCTGATAAAAAAGAAATAGGGCATGTTAATTTTTTTAGAAATTATAATAAAAAACTTTGGGATATTATTTTAAATGAACTGATAGATAAATGAAAAGTACAATTGACAAGACCGTAGAATTTGTAAAAGAAAAATTAATCGGGGCAGAAGCCGGACACGACTGGTTCCATATTGAAAGAGTTTGGAAGCTGTCCAGAAAGATTGCAGAAACAGAAACCTGTGATCAGGAAGTGGTAGAGCTTTCGGCACTTCTTCATGATATTGCAGATCCCAAATTTCATAATGGAGATGAGACGATAGCTCCTAAAATATCCAGAGAATTTCTTACAGGGCAAAATGTTTCTGAGGAGACGATAGGAAAGGTTCTTTTTGTTATTGAGCATATATCATTTAAAAATAAGGGTAATGCCCCTGTAGATCCTTCCATAGAGCTTAAAATAGTTCAGGATGCAGACCGTATCGATGCTATTGGAGCTATTGGGATTGCCAGAACATTTAACTTCGGCGGGTTCAAAAATAATCTGATGTATGATCCTGAGATTAAGCCTAGCTTACATATGTCCAAAGAAGAGTATAAAAAATCAAATGGTACAACCATTAATCATTTTTATGAAAAATTATTGCTTCTGAAAGAGTTGATGAATACGGAGACCGGGAAAAAACTGGCTGAAGAAAGGCATAGTTATATGCTGAACTTCCTTGACCAGTTCTATAAAGAATGGAATGTAGATTAAGATTCTCCTGAAAATTATGAAATCAGTATCTTTGCAGTATGGAATTTATCATTTTTGTTATCTTTTGGGCTTGTGTGCTTTCTTTGGTTTTTTATAAAGTAAAATCAGGAAAGGTGGCAAAATGGGCAAAGCTGTTCCGTATTCTCACCGTTGTTTTTTCAATTTCTTTTTTTGCCTATTGGTTTATCAAAAAAAGTGCTGTGGCATTTGTAGACAATTCAGTGGGACTTCAGGTTGTTAATAAGCTTCCCCAGGCCCTGGATTTTTACCTGATCAATGTCAGTAAGGAACAGTCAAACATACTGCTGGAACCCAAGCACATTGGAAAAATCCGCCCGGAATACTACAGGATAGAATATCTTAAAATGGATAAATCTGATGAATATTGGATTGTAGGATATTTGGGAAAAAAGAACTTGGTTTACTTTTCTCAGCATTCCGTTCCCAATAAGAATATTGATCAGATTGTAGAGGTACAAAATTATATCAATCAAAGTGTAAAGCTTTCCGAAGCTGCAAAAAAGCAGGTGGATGCCTACAACTATGAAAATACCAAACTGGGAATCTGGATCTCATTAGATTTTCTGCTTTTATTCCTTAACCTGGTATTGCTCCTGAGAAAAAATAAATCACACTAAATAAAAAAATGAGTAATAGCCGGTTATTACTCATTTTTTATACTTTATATTAAGGATAATCCAGAATATGCATCACCTGCTCTTTGAGTTCTTCGGGGCAGCTTTTGACTAATCTATCTTTGCTCAGCTTGCTTATTTGTCCGGGCTCCAGCCATTCGGTAACATTTGAGCTCATGCTATGGTTATCATATATTCTTTTTATGGTACCATTTTCATAAAAAATATATTCATCACCCAACCAGTTGGTAGTGATGTTGATTCTACAGATTTCCTTTTCCATTATCTCGTTTTTTTAAGTTTACACTATTGTGTGAAATATATTAGTTCACTAAAGTATAAAAATTTATGATACGAAAAGACTTTTATCACCAGGAATTGAATTTTAAGTGATAAATTGGAATTGTTCTGTATAAGCTTTTGTGAATGAGTATATTATTATTTGACAGTAATCTGTTCGGATTAAAATAATGTTCCCGTATTTTCAGTGGCCATCTGAGGAATATGAATATCAGTTTTCCATTCTTCATTGATTTTTTTAATGAAGTAAGCAGACAGCAGGGGAGAAGCTTTTTCTATATTTTGATGTACAAAGAAATAAAGATTTTGTAAGCCTTCTTTTTTCCATTTTGTCAGATGCTGTAACCAATCGTCCAATCTTTCATAATCACTCTCTGCGTTGGCTCCTACATAACGGATAAATGCATTGGGAGTAGTAAGGCGCATATGGAGCATATCTCTTCTTCCCGCAGTGTCTACAATGATGTTGGTGATGTTATGGGCTTCAAAGAGCTCACAGGTAGTATTGAGGATCTCTTCGTCAGTAAACCATTCCGTATTTCTAAGCTCTATAGCCAGAGGAACTTCTTTTGGCCATTCTTTTACAAATTTTTCCAGCCTGTCATAATCTTTAGGTTTAAAATTATCATGAAGCTGAAGAAAAGCCATTCCTAATTTTTCATCAAAATTCATGACGGCAGAAGCGAAATGAGTTACAGGATCCGTCACGTCGATAAGTCTTCGGAAGTGGGAAACTGTATTGGTGATTTTAGGAAAGAACTTAAAATTTTCAGGTGTTTTTTCTTTCCATGTTTTCACCTGATCCGGAGTAGGCATTCCGTAAAATGTAGCATTCAGTTCAATAGAATTAAATTGAGTGGCATAATAGGTCAGCTCATCCTTTGTTCCTTTAGGATAAAACCCTTTAAGGTCGGTCTTATTCCATTTGGCGCATCCAATAGATAGGTTTTCAAACCCTTTTTTATTAAGATTTAAAATTTCTTTAGTTTTAGAATGATCTTTGGGAAGGGTAAAATCTATTTTTGAAGGGTCTTCTACTTGTCCGAATTTCATATATCTCGTTTTATGGTATTAAACAATATACACAAATATAAATCAAAAAAATCATAGAACGTTCTATGATTTTTGGTAAAGAATATGTGTTTTGAAGAAGATTATCTTTTTATAATCTTCTCCGTTACTTGCCCTTTATCAGTAGTTATTTTCATGATATAAACAGAGCTAGGATAGCTTGAAAGATCAATTTTTATAAGTTTCTGATTAAAATCCTGGTTGAAGATAATCCTTGACTGAGTATCAATTATTTTTATATTTTTTATAACAGAGTCAGAATTAACCTGCAGGATATCTTTTACAGGATTTGGGAAAACTTTGAAAGATTTTATATTAGTTTTTACATTTCTGTTTTGAAGAAAGCTTCCACAGTTTGCTGTAAACGTAATATCAGGATACATTGACTGCAGATCGCTTAATTGGGCATCGTCGACACACATCTGGAGATTAATGTTATAGCCATTGTAATCATGAAATTCCTCTATAGATCCATTTCTTATATTAACATAAGTGAGGTTTGGCATATTCCAAAGTGAAAGTCCTTCGAAATTTGTTGCAGTAGAAAAATTCAGTTGTGTTATTTGAGGGCTATTGCTGATAAATGCAGTTTTTAGCTTAATATTATTTAAAGTATTCACTTGTGAAATTAAAGCTAATGACTGTAAAGTAATGGATTCCAAGTTAAAATTGTTAGAAATATCAATAGAAGATAGTAAGTTGTCTTCTTTAAGCTCTAATGTTTTTAAAGCAGAGCATTGTGATGTATTGAAGGTATTTATTTGTGTATTGTGAATAGTAATTTCTTTAATACCAGTACACTGTAATAAATTAATTGAATTTAATTCAGGAAAAACACCATCTCTTTCTATTACGTAATAACCGATCGCTATTTTTTGTATAGCAGTACAGTTCTGTATATCCAATTCTTTTAAATGACTGTTGCCATTAAAAATGAAATTGGCTAATGAGGTACAATTTTTAGCAGTAATTTTTTGTAGATCATCGTTACCTTGAGTATTTACTGTCTCGGTTCTGCCGGTTTTTAAAGTGGTAAGATTTGCAAGATTACTAACATTCACGGTATTCATATAGCCACATGAGTTGGTGATGTCAATATTTTCCAAAGCTTGTGCAGCACTGAAGTTGACATTATTGGATATTTTCTGATTAAAAGCCTTTAGTATTTTAAGTTTTGGAAGACCTGCAAGGTTCAATGCATTTACATTCCCAAAATAAATACCAGATGTAGTATTGTATCCGTATCTGTTGTAGAAAGAGCAATCTAATTCTTCCAGATTAACAAGCCCTGCTGTACTAAAATTAATAGTGGGAGCATTCAGTCCTTTTATTTTTTTTAACGAAGTACTGCCATTCAGGTTTACTGCAGAAAAATAGGCTCCGGTTGAAGAATAATGATCGGTGTCTGCTATGATTTCCTGCAAATTAGTACAGTTGTTGGCAATCAGTTCGATATCCTGACTGTTACCGGAGGAAAATGTTCCGTTATCACCCAATACAGATATCTTTGTTAGAGTATTTAGATTAGGAACCGAAATTTTTGATAAAAACTTACACGAATTAAAAGTTAAGCTGGTAATACTTGAGTTCTGAATATGAAGTTCCATAAGCTCGGCAGAATCAATAATCGCATTGCTGTTGATCTGTTGACAGTTTTTTAGGGTTAAACTGTTTTCAGGAGAATACCACGGATTACCTGTAGCCTGGTAGGCAATGACATCTGTAATATTGTTGATGCCCGGGCAGCTGTCGAATGAAAGATTAATGGGAGCAGCTGTATATTGTCCGGATTGGGAGAGGTCATAGTAGAAAGGTCTTCCCTGTACTTTTTTTATTTTGGTGTTATTGATAAAGCTGATATCGGCGGTTTTGGTATTCCAAAAGTAAAGTTCTTCAAGATTGGAGAAAAGTAAGGCATCTGAAATACCGTCAGGAAGATGGCTGTTGTAATAGGCAGAGTTTATATTGTTAGGATCATATCGGTCTCCGGCAGGATCAATATACATCTGCTCAGCATCTACTTTTATATCCAGGATTTTTACCCGCTGGGCTTCCGAAAGCTGAATTTCCCCATCTCCATTTTGGTCTACTGCGATAGCGTTTCCATTGAAATCTTTTGCTATCTGATTGGTAGAATTAGCACTTAGAAGAAGGGCTTTGAATTTTACATCAGAAAAGTTGAGTGTCTGAGTGTAAGCCACAGAAAAACAGCTTACTAATAAAGTAAATAATATTTTTTTCATAATTGAGTTTTTAATGGTATTAGATTTTATGACTATCCATTCATGTGGCTGCTAAAATAGCCCTTTTTCAATAGATTGATTATTAGTATTTTTTAATGTGTTTTTATTATTTATATGCTAAATTTGATTTTTTAGATGTGATTTTATTAACAATTTTAATAAATTTAAAAAATAAATATGATATTATTCTTTTGTATAGAAAAATATCTATGCCTGTCGGATCTATTTAAAATTCATCCAGTTTCCGGAATGAAGATTCCCTAAAAGCTTTTTCTCATAAGTTGAATTGCAGATAAAAAGTGTAGATTCTGAAAGTCTGCTCTTTTCTATTTCTTCAATTTCTTTTTTGTCAGCTTCACTTACGATATGGTGAGGATTGGAAAAATCTAAACGGCTATTGGTTGATAATTTAATGATTCTGTCTTTATCTCTCCAGGTAAAAACCTGACTATGGGTATATCCGGATGAGTCTTCTGTTAGTTCGGGATCCTGATATTCTTTTTTCAGGGCAGCAATGAATTTAAGGATGTCATCTTTGGAAGCCTGCGTAACGGCATTGATGAGCATGAGATTTCCTTTATCATCAACAAGTGATTCTAGTCTTGAAAAATGGATGTTGTCAAATTGGGCAACAACATCTTCAGGAGAATACCCCACTACGCGATATTGTATCGCAAAAATTTTATTCCGGTCCCCATTCCATGTGTTGTCATATTCGGTAATGGTATCTTTTTCAACATATTGTTTTCCGCTTAAAAGCTTAATATTTTCTCTCTTCATGGAGTTCTTATAAAAACGCTCAGCATTTAATCCCAGGTCAATCTTTTTTAAGTTCAGAATATCCTTATCATATTCCTGGCCTTGGCAGGAAATACAATATATACACAAAAGGATTAAAACATAATTTTTTATAGCATTGAGGTATACATTATTTTTCATGGTTTTTTTTATAGCAATATCCAATATTTTTTTAGAATCCCTACGCTTTTTTTCTGTTGAAATTAATCATCGTGACTTATGCAATATAAAAATCACTTATAAATACTGTGATGCCAGAAAATATAAAAGCACGCCCTTTGGCGTGCTTTCGTTGATATGACGTGTTTATTATTTGGATTTATGCTTCACAAGCAGAGCACGTTACGAAATTAACCATCATTTCTTTTGAAACAGAAGAACTTCTTTGGTAGTAAAGTGTTTTCACTCCTTTCTTCCATGCTTCTATATACAGATAGTTAACGTCTTTTACAGGCATTGTGGAAGGAATCTGAAGATTCAATGATTGTGCCTGGTCGATATATTGTTGTCTCTGTGCAGCCTGAGAAATAATTTCCATAGGAGAAATTTCCTTGAATGTTTTGAATACAGCTTTTTCTTCGTCAGTTAATTCAGATAAATGCTGTACAGAACCATGGTTCAGCATGATTGTTCTCCAGGTTTCTTCATTGTCCAGTCCTTTTTCTTCCAATAATTTAGCAAGATATTTGTTCTTACGCATAAAGTTTCCTTTAGCCAGACCTGCTTTATAATAGTTAGAAGCAAAAGGCTCAATTCCCGGAGATGTTTGTCCTAAGATGGCCGAACTTGAAGTGGTAGGAGCAATGGCCATTGTAGTGGTATTTCTCAGTCCGTATCCTTTCAATAATTCCGGTTCACCATAAATATTGGCCAGTTCTCTTGAAGCCTGCTCAGCCTGTTCTTTGATATGTTTGAAAGCTCTTGCATTGAATTGAGTGGCCTCAAAACTTTCAAACGGAATCATGTTTTTCTGTAAATAAGAGTGGTATCCTAATACCCCTAATCCAAGTGCTCTATGACGCAATGCGAAGTTTCTTGCTCCCTGCAGGTAATAATTTCCTTCAGTTTTTTCGATGAATTCTGATAAAACAGCATCAAGGAAATAGACAGCCAGCTTTACAGCATCAGTATCTTTCCATTCATCATACAGCTCCAGATTCATTGATGATAAACAGCAGATGAATGATTCTTCTCTTGTAGATGGAAGCATAATTTCCGAACAAAGATTACTTGCATTAACGGTCATTCCCTGATCTTTGTAAACCTGAGGTTTGTTTCTGTTTACGTTATCTGTAAAGAAAATATAAGGAAGACCTTTCTGCTGGCGGCTTTCTAATACTCTTGCCCAAACTTTACGTTTTTCCATATCACCGTCAATCATATCCTGCATCCAGTAGTCAGGTACACAAACTCCGGTAAATAAATTCTGAATAGGGCTTCCGATATCTTTAATGGATAAAAATTCTTCAATATCTCCATGGTCGATGTCCAGATAAGCTGCAAAAGCACCTCTTCTTACGCCTCCCTGAGAAACAACATCCATTGCGGTATCAAACAATTTCATGAAAGAAACGGCTCCTGAAGACTTTCCATTATCTGTTACTGCAGTACCTCTGTTACGAAGTTCTCCAAAATATCCGGAAGTTCCACCTCCAATTTTTGTCTGCATAATGACCTCACCCATTTTGTGAGTAATCCCTTCAATACTATCCGGGATATGAACATTGAAACATGAGATAGGAAGACCTCTCTGTGTTCCCATATTAGCCCATACCGGGGAAGAGAAGCTGATCCATCCTTTGGTGATCATTTCCTTAAAAGCAGGCTGTAGTTCCGGCTTATATAATTTTTTTGCAGCAGCAGTGGTGATTCTGTCGATGGCTCCATCTACTGTTTCTCCTTTCAACAGATATCCTCTGTTCAGCATTTGCTCAGACTCTTCATTGAGCCACCATATATTTGAATTTTGTTCTTCCATAGATGTTATATTTTCGAATTCCGAAGTGTGGTAATCACTCCGGAATTTTGTTGTATTTATATTATTGATTGTAAAATTTCTACTTTGTGGGAACCATTCAGCCCGCTCTCATCTCTTAATTTCTGAAACTCTTTAAAAGAAGGTATATTCAAAACTTCATGCTGTACTTCCTCATTGATGTAGTTTGAATAATGTAAAAAAGTAACACCGTCTTCTTTTACAAATACCTTATATTCAAAGGTTGACTGATCCAGATTTTTAAAATCATTCAAAAACTTTTGAATATTAGCTTTATTTGTAGGAACAAATTCAGATTTTACCGTGTAACTTACTATTACGTTAATCATCTTTTATATTTGTGCTTGTTGAATTAATTGGCTGTAATTGAAATAAATAATTTATTCTAATAGGATCTGCTTTGGCGCTCGCTTCGCTCGCGCTTTATATCATTTAAAACAAATCGTTTGCTGTAATACTCTTATCGTGTTTTGTATAATCTACAGGCCTCTTGGCAAAGAAATCATCCATAGAGTTAGCAAAAACCTCTTCTTCAAACCATTTCATAGGGCGGTATTGCTCTGGAGAAATATTATAACGGGTTTCCATATTGATTTTCTTTAAACTGTCATCAACACGATATTTCATAAAGTTCAGAAGGTCTTCTCTTGAGAAAACTGTCAGCTCTCCTAATTCAAAGATCCAGTCCAGGATTTCACCTTCCAGTTCTATGGATTGGTCTACCAGGGTGTAGATGTCTTCAATGTCAGAATCAGTCAATAGATTAGGTTGTTCCTCACGGATCTTATTGATCAGATAAATTCCTGCATTGGCATGAATCTGCTCATCTACTGAAGTCCAGGCAATGATATTAGATACATTTTTCATGTACCCTTTGAACCTTGTGAAAGAAAGGATGATGGCAAACTGAGAAAAAAGGGATACATTTTCAATTAAAATACTGAATAATAAAAGAGAAGAAACATATTCTTTTGGTGTTGTAGAATTGGCATGCTTAAGAACATTTGATAAGAAATCAATTCTCTTTTTCACGGCAGGAATTTCTATTACCGTTGAAAATTCTTCATTATATCCTAACACCTCCAATAAACGGGAATATGCTTCGGAATGGCGAAATTCGCATTCTGCAAAAGTAGCTCCCAAACCATTCAGTTCCGGTTTTGGCATGTGGTTGTATAGGTTTCCCCAGAATGTCTTTACAGACACCTCGATCTGTGCAATGGCTAAAAGCGCATTTTTTACAGCATGCTTTTCATTGGGTTCCAACTGCGAATGAAAATCCTGAACATCTGCAGTAAAATCCACTTCCGAATGTACCCAGAACGATTTGTTGATAGCTTCTACAAATTGAAGAACCTCAGGGTATTCAAATGGCTTATAACTTACTCTTTTATCAAAAATTCCCATATTAAATATCTTTATAATTAAATAATTCAGATGTATGTGGATAACGTTCAGAAAACATTTAACTTTTTGTTTATGTGTTGTTTGTGAATTAAACTTATTCACAAACTATGTTTGTGTTTCTGATCAGAATCTAACTACAAAGTTCGAAAAAAAGAACTGATTTTGAAAGGGGTAAATACTAATTGACTGACTTTTAGCTGTAAAAGTTTTCCACATTTACATGAAACCAGCACGGATAATAGGCTAAGCAGCAATATTGAGGATAAATGGATGGAAAACTAAAGTTACGATTAAACAATTTGTTGTAAAGTGCTTTTAATAAAGGTGTATTTTGTTAAACAAAAAAATATTTGAATAAATTTTTATTCTTGTAACAATTTGAAATTATCATCTACTTATTGGATATAAAACATACATCACTTAATGTTAGTAATTCAGGATTTACATAAGTCATACGATACAGGAAAAAGCAAGCTTCATGTCCTTAAAGGGATCAATCTGAATATTTCAGAAGGTGAGTTTGTATCTATTATGGGAAGTTCCGGTTCCGGAAAATCTACACTTCTTAATATTATTGGTATTCTGGATGAAAAGGATTCAGGAATATATGATCTTGATGGAGTACCCATTGAGCATTTATCTGAAATAAAAGCGGCCGAATACAGAAGTAAATTCTTGGGTTTTGTTTTCCAGTCCTTCAATTTGATCAGTTATAAGACTGCTTTGGAGAATGTAGCTCTTCCTTTGTATTATCAGAATGTACCCAGAAAAGAGCGTAATCAGAAAGCAATGGAGTATTTGGAGAAAGTAGGGTTGGCGCAGTGGGCCAATCACCTTCCCAATGAACTTTCAGGAGGACAGAAACAGAGAGTTGCTATTGCCAGAGCCCTTATTACAAATCCCAAAGTAGTATTGGCGGATGAACCTACGGGAGCATTGGATTCAAAGACTACTCATGATATTATGAAGCTTCTTCAGGATATTAACAATGAAGGAAAGACAATCATTGTGGTGACCCATGAACCTGATGTGGCTGCCCAAACGAAACGAAACGTAATACTGAAGGATGGTATTATTGAAAGTGATGAATTTATTAAGCAGCTTGTACTGTAGATAAGTTAATTTGAGAATTTGAAAATGAGATAATTTGAAAGTTTAAAAATCATAAATTTTCAATCTTTTAATACTAATAAAAAATGTTTGATCTAGATCGTTGGCAGGAAATATTCAGTTCTATCCGCAGTAACGTACTTCGGACGGTACTTTCCGGATTTACTGTGGCCTTGGGGTTATTTATTTTCATTGTATTGTTTGGAATCGGGAAAGGACTTCAAAACGCTTTCTCTGAAGGGTTTGCAGGAGATGCCAAAAACCTGATTACGATTTATACAGGAAAAACCACTTTAGCCTATAAGGGATTACAGTCGGACAGGAACGTTACCATGAATAATGACGACTATGATTTTCTAATCAATACAGATAAGGAAAAAGTAGGTGCTTCCACAGCCAGATATGCAGCCAATTTAATGGTAAAATATGGGAAGGAAAGCGGACTTTATCAGATACATGGGGCAGAACCCGGAGAACAGATTATTGAAAACAGAAAGATTATCGATGGTCGCTATATTAATTCCTTTGACCTTCAAAGAAAACAGAATGTAGCAGTCATTGGAAGAATGGTTCAAAGAGATTTAATTAAAAATGGAAGCTCAGTAGGAAAAGAGCTGGATATTAATGGAACCATGTTTAAAGTAGTGGGTGTTTTTTCCGATGATGGAGGAGACCGGGATGAAAGACACATCACTGTGCCAATAACAACCCTGCAACAAATGAAAAAAGGTTCTGATACTGTAAATACAGCCTTTATTACCTATAGTGATAAGCTCACTCCCGAGCAGGCTATTAAATATGGAGATGAACTGAAAGATAAATTAAAATCGAGAAAAAATGTCTCTCCTGATGATGAAAACGGAGTCCGTATCTGGAATAATGCCAAGAATATGAATGATACATTCACATTTATGGCGGTTCTTACGGCTATTGTAGGATTTATCGGGATGGGAACCTTACTGGCGGGAATTATCGGGATCAGTAATATCATGGTGTACATCGTAAAAGAGAGAACTAAAGAAATAGGCGTGCGGAAAGCCATTGGTGCCAAGCCTGGAGGTATTGTCGGGTTGATTGTACAGGAAAGCGTTGTTATTACAGTGGTTTCAGGTTTTGTAGGAGTGGCAGTAGGTGTTTTGACGTTAAACCTGCTTGGAGACAGCCTTGAAGAGTTCTTTATCAAAAGTCCGAGTGTAGGATGGGGAACGATAGTAATGGCATTTGTAGCATTGGTCTTTTCCGGATTGATTGCCGGATTTGTTCCTGCATACAGAGCTTCAAGGATTAAACCGATAGAAGCATTAAGAACAGAATAACAGCAATTTGAAATAGGGTAATGATGAACGGTTGTACCTTTTACCCTTTTACAAATAGTAATAATTTATAACTAAGAAGAAGTGAATATCATATTTAAAAAAGACACTTGGCAGGAGATCTATTATTCATTGAGGAATAATAAGCTTCGGACATTTCTTACCATGATTGGAGTAGGATGGGGGATGTTTTTGTATGTAAGTCTTCTTGGAGCAGCCAAAGGAATGGAGAATGGTTTTGATAAATTATTTTCAGGGTTTGCTACCAACTCTATTTTTCTGTGGGCGCAGAAAACGTCTATTCCTTATGAGGGATTTCCTAAGGGAAGAGAGGTACATCTCAATTTATCCGATATGGATATGCTGAAAAGAAAACTCACAGAGATTGATTATATATCACCTCAGAATTCCCGAGGGAGCTTTACCGGAACGCCCGGAGAGTCGATGTCGAGAAATGGTAAAAGCAGTACGTACTCTCTTACCGGAGATTATTCTGTAGGGAATAAAATTTCAGAGAAGAAGCTTATTTTCGGAAGATATATCAATGATGCAGACGTTTCAGGAAATAAAAATGTAGTGGTTATCGGAGAAGAAATCTATAAAAATTTTTTTGAGGCTAAGAAGAAAGAAAACCCGATTGGAAAATCCATTAATATAAAAGGAATATTCTTTAATGTAATAGGTGTTTTCAGAGTGAAAAAAGGAGGAGGTTTTGAAAATGATCAAACGGCTTTTATTCCACTTTCTACTTATACCAAAATGTATAATGCCGGAGAACAGATTGATATGTTCGCTATTGTCAGTAAGCCCAATGCAAACGTAAATGACGTGGAGGAACATGCAAAGCAGGTTTTAAAATCCAAGAATAAAGTTTCTCCTGAAGATACCAATGCTTTTGGAAGTTTCAACTTAGGAAAGGAATTTAAAAAACTAACAGGCTTTCTTACAGGAATGCAGCTTTTAACAATTATCGTGGGAACATTGACGATTCTTGCCGGGGTAATTGCCATTTCAAATATCCTGCTGATCACGGTAAAAGAAAGAACAAAAGAGATAGGGATCAGAAGAGCGTTAGGAGCAAAGCCCGCTGAAGTAAGGAATCAGATTTTGCTGGAAAGTGTTGTGATTACACTCTCGTCCGGGCTTCTAGGTTTTATGTTTGGGATCTTTGTGCTGATGATTTTAAATGCGGTTACACAAGGACAGGATTCTTTTCCTTTCTATAACCCAACGGTAAATTACGGAAATGTATTTGCAGCCATGGCAGTCATGGTAATTTTAGGATTGATTATCGGAATGATACCGGCACAGAGAGCGGTAAAGATAAGACCAATTGAAGCATTACGATCAGAATAATAAAATAATTAGAAAAATAAATAATTTGAAGATTTGAAATTGCAGTAATCCGACCATAAGCATACAGGATCCATCTTTTAATTTCTAAATCATTCAATTTTAAAGTAAAAAATAAACTATACATATGAAAAAGAAATTCACTTGGAAAAAAGCCATTTATATTGTGTTAGGGCTTTTATTTGCAGTGGCATTGTTCTCTGGGATTGGCTATCTTGTAAAATCAAACTCTAAAGAGAGTGAGGCCTTTCTGACCCGTAAACCTTCTGTCCAGAATATGGATGATAAAGTGATGGCTACCGGAAAAATTACTCCAAAAGAAGAAGTTGAAATTAAGCCCAATATTGCCGGGATTATCGATAAAATTTTAGTGAAAGAAGGAGATAAAGTAGAAGCAGGGCAGTTAATTGCTACCGTGAGAATTGTTCCTAGTATTTCTGAAGTGAATGCAGCACAGCAGGAAGTTCAGAATGCACAGCTTCAGATCGGTAACTCTCAGCTGAATGTAAGTAATATGCAGAAGCAATTTGATATGCAGGAGAAACTGTATAAACAAGGAGTCGCTTCCAAGCAGGAATATCTTAATTCCCAGCAGCAGTTGTTTTCTCAGCAGCAGTCTCTTAAAAATGCTCAACAACAGCTTAATACCGCTCAAAAAAGACTGCAGATTGCCAAAACGGGTGCTACCCCTGAACTTCAGGGACAAGGATTGGCTACGACGCAGATCCGTTCCAAAACTTCAGGAACTGTTCTTGAGGTTCCTGTAAAAGTAGGAAGCCAGGTAATTGAAGCCAATAACTTTAATGCAGGAACAACTATCTGTTCTGTAGCAGATTTGAACTCTCTGATCTTTAAAGGGGAAATTGACGAAGCTCAGGCAGGAAAACTAAAAGAAGGAATGGATATGAATATCGTAATCGGTGCATTACAGAATAAAACATTTCCAGGAAAGCTGACCATGATTGCTCCCAAAGGAAAAGATAATGCAGGAACTATTAAATTTCCGGTAGAAGGAGATGTAACAAATCCTAATAATGAATACATCAGAGCCGGTTTCTCTGCTAACGGAGAAATTGTATTAAGCTCTCAGAAAAACGCTTTGCTATTGGACGAATCTTTAGTTCAGTATGAAAAGAAACAAGGGAAAGATGTTCCTTTTGTAGAAGTAAAGCAAAAAGACGGAAAGTTTAAAAAGACCTACTTAAAACTTGGAGCAAGTGACGGAATTAACGTTCAGGTTCTTCCTGGATCCAATATTACAAAAGATTCAGAAGTGAAAGTTTGGAATCCATCAGACAAGGATAAAGAAGAATTAAAATCAAAACAAAAATAATAAACTGACACTATACATTTAGCTGTTAAATCCCGGAGACTTCTTCGGGATTTTTTCATTCCCTCTGGTATAAGCAGTTGATGTAATAAAATGGATCAGGTTATAAACTTTGGGACTAAGCAAATTGGGTTAAATCTAAAACTTCTTGTTTGGATGACATTCAAAAATCTATGTATAAAATATGTAATTTTTATATTTGACTTGAAAATAGGATGGAAATAACCTTTTATTTCACGCAAAGGAATAATCATTCGGATGCTCTATTTTTAAGAAAAGCAAAGAAAGGCGGCTTTGTCGCTGAATAAGCGATATAAAAAGTTAGCTTCATCAAAATCGATTTCTAATCGATTCATTCTTGGCTCACTTAAAATCAAGCATAATAAAAATAGAACTTTGCGTCAAAGAGAAGCTGCATTGATGTACGTTTATGCTCCCCCCCAACTTTTGCACCTGATCCAATAAAAGCAATATTTAGATTGGAGGAGTAAAGAAAGAATATTAATATATTTGAATTTAATGTAAAAAAAAAATATTAACGCAACATTATTGCATTAGTTTTTTTTATTTTAACTTTGCATAAGCAATAAGCAATAAGCAATAAGCAATAAGCAATAAGCAATAAGCAATAAGCAATAAGCAATAAGCAATAAGCAATAAGCAATAAGCAATAAGCAATAAGCAATAAGCAATAAGC